>CAZDJC010000030.1:0-6167 GCA_964505655.1 uncultured Gammaproteobacteria bacterium | reverse complement strand
GGCGTGGCTCATAGACGAGCGTGCACGCGTGATGCGATAACGGGCGTGTTGAAAGAGCGTGTAGGTATCTGGAAAAAAATGAAACGCAAGATCATGCACTGTCACGACTGTGCGTGCCTTCGTGCGCGGCAGGAAACCCGTATTTGGAAACCATACAACATGGGGAGTCACGCGATAAAGGCGCTCGAGTGAACAGGCGCCTGACGCGATCAATGCGTTGATTACTTTGTTTGGAGCGCGGACATGGATGCGTCGTACGTTTGAATGACGCGCAAGCGAAACGGGAAGATCGGGCGGTACAGCGCCGGAAGAAAAAAGAACTGTCTTGTGTGCAGACTCTGGCCACGCATCCAAAATTTCAAACAACGCGTGCGGCACACCGCTTGGTTCACGTGTGCACAGAGCACGCACGTCGATGGCGATCATACGTTGTTACACAAGCGCATGTTCGCGTTGTGCATGTTGACTCACACGATTCACGAGCGAGCGAATCTCATGCTCGAATCGTTCGCGCGAAAAGAGCTGCGCCTTTTGTTTGATGGCGACAGGATCAAACGTGAAGTCATTGAACCGAATCATGGCGTCAGCGAGCGCTTCCCATGTTTGTTCTGGCAGATGAATGCCCGTTATGCCGTGTTCAACGGACTCAATGGTTCCGCCTTTTCCGTAGCAAATGACGGGGCGGCCAGACGCCATGGCTTCAACCGCCGTGATGCCGAAGTCTTCCTCTTGCGGATTGATGTACGCGATGCAGTTTGCGTACAGGTCTGCCTTTTCATTGTCTGTGACGCGCCCCAAAAACATGACGTTGTCTTTTGCGCGCTCTCGCAGTTCGTCTAACGACGGACCGTCACCAAAAATTTTCACCGGAACGCGAAGACGATTTGCGGCTTCAACGACGAGATCAAAACGTTTGTATGGCACGAGGCGACCTCCGGCTAAAAAGTATGTTTTAGGTTTTTCAGAAATCGAGAATTGCTCAACGTCGACCGGTGGGTAAATGACGTGTGCATCTTTTCTATAGAACTTAGCGATGCGTTCGCGGACGGTGTGGGAGTTTGCAATGAATGTGTCGACGCGCGATGCGGCCAGCTGATCCCATTGGCGCAGTGACGAGAGATATGGCGGGAGGAGACGCTTCACAAAACCCGGGGCGTTCAATTCGCGCACGTAGTCGTGCATGTCGGTCCACAAATAACGTGTAGGCGTATGGCAGTAACACACGTGATGCGTGCCCGGATGTACGACGACGCCTTTTGAGAACGCGCTGGTGTTGGAAAGCACAATGTCGAAAGATTGAAGCGGATAGTGCTCGGTTGCAACGGTCATGAGCGGGAGGAGCCACTTGTAGTGCCGGCGGCTTCCGGGAATTTTTTGGAGGAACGATGTGCGGATGGTGCGATCTTTGAAGTCAGGAAACCGTTTTTCGTCGTGGAGCAGTGTAAAAATGGGCGCGTTCGGGTACATGGAAGCCAACACGCGCAATACGCGCTCGGCGCCGCCGTCTTGAATGAGATGGTCGTGAACCAATGCAATATTGAGCGCTCCATTTTTCATGCGCCGATTTTAGCGCATGGTGTTGTCTGTGTCACTTCGCGCCCTTGGCTTTGAATACAGCGAGGGGCGTCTTCAGCAGAATTTGCAGATCCAAAAGCGGAGACCAGTTTTCGATGTAAAACGTGTCGAGGCGCACTTCGTCTTCAAAGTCGAGATCGGCGCGTCCGGAAATTTGAGCCATGCCCGTGACTCCCGGCTTGATGTTGAGAACTTTGCGCCACTCCGGTTTATACTCTGCAACTTCTTCGGGAAGATGCGGACGTGGCCCAATCAAACTCATTTTTCCGGCGAGCACGAGGTAAAACTGCGGGATCTCGTCAATACTTGTGCGACGGAGCACGCGGCCGATGCGCGTGACGCGCGGATCATTTTTGAGTTTGAACAAGGGCGAATTTCCGCGCTCGTTGCCGTTGGCGGCGATGAAGTCTTTGTCGAAGCGAAGCACGTGCGCGTCTTTTACCATGGAGCGGAATTTCACAAAATGAAATGGTTTGCCGTTCTCTCCGATGCGCGTGACAGGGCGACCGTTTGGCAGACGAGAGAACAGGACACTGCCTTGTTGTTCGATTGCGAGCAACAAGGCGACAACGGCTTGAAGCGGCAGCGTCACAAGAATGAGGATGAGTGCGGACGCCATGTCGAACATACGTTTATAAATTTTCCCCCAGCCATCCAAAGGCGTGCGGCGCACCTCCAAAAGCGGGATGCCGGCGAATGTGTGTGACGCGAGGCGAAGTGTCGAGACGCCTAAAATGTCTGTTGTGTACATGAGGGAAATGTGGTTTTGCTCGCAGAAGGCCATGATCTTAAGAGCGTCTTCGCGGCGGATGTTGGCGTCGGTCAAAATGATTTCATCAACGCCGATGCGTCTATGCTCGCGTACAATCCAACTTTCTGTTTCTGTGTTGATATGCGGACGGGAGCCGATGACATGGAATCCAAGCCCGGGCTTTGCGTTGAATTCTTGCACGAGTGCGCGATGCGAATCTTTGGTGCCAATGAGGACGACGCGATGTTGTCCGAATCCTTTTGAAACAAGATAGCGCTTGAGGAGGCGCAACAGCGCGCGCGAAATCGCGATGAAAAAAATGGCAAGGACCCATGCCGCAAGCACGATAAAGCGGGAGTCAAAAATTTCGCGGCGGAAGAACACAACCGTGAATACGAGCATCATGCCTGTCGAAACGCCATAAAATACGCGCGCCACTTCCTCGCGCAGAGAGAGGCGCTGTGTTGTATAGAGGCGGTTCAACGCAAAGACGATGACCCAAAATAGTGCGACGACGATGGTGACGCGAAAGATATCCGTGCTGTCGAGCCCGAAGCGCACAGGTAGTCGTGCGGTGACGAAGGGGCTCACGCGAATCCAGTACGCGGTGAGTCCCGCGAGGATAATGGCGGCGGCGTCGAGCGGCACCTTGATCACCGTAAATGTCAGTTCAAGTTTTTTCATGGATGCTAAATGTCAACGTAGTATACCCGGTAGCACAACCTTTGAAAATTTGAAGCCACATGAGCCATTCGGAAGATTCTCGCCTTTTAAGCTGAGCAACCTTGATGTCTATGTTGTGCTACCTGGTATCAAAAAATGACCCGGCCTCAACGATTGGGAGGCCGGGATAGAGAACACCAGCGGGCGTGGGGCGAGAACGCGTAACACTATTTAGGATTATCGAGAAGAACAACATAGCGGACATGGGTGTGGTTGTCAAGGATAAAAAGTGCCCGATCAGATGACCGGGCACGAACAACGAGTATAGCGAGGCATTGTCTGTGCTGGAGTAACTAAGCCCGAATGAGTCTATGACGTGAGTGTTAAGATTAGCGTACAGGGGTGTTCACGTCAAAAATATGCTCGGCCTTGAGGGAGGCCGAGCGTTCGCGCAAGACAGGCTGACGTTGCTTTGCACCGATCAACCAGAAACCAGTTCGCAGCACTGCCGGAGCTATTATCATGGGGGACGAGCTCTTGTCAATAGAGTGCCCGACTATGTTGTAGTCGGGCAGTGCACGCAGGAGCAGGCCAGGTGGTGTTGGGCAAGCGTGGTATAAGTGATGGATATGTACATGAGGAACGCGTACGTGTCAACAATGTGCCCGACTGCAAAGACAGCCGGGCAAAAAAGGTGGTGTGAGCGGACGGCACGTAAGAGCACAGAGGATAACTTTGCACAGACTATGACTAAGCAGGTTCTTTATAGACGGTTACCCTATTAACGTCAAGGGAAACAATTAGCCCGACCAGTGAGTGGTCGGGCAGTGTACATAAGTGTAGGCAAGGCGGCATCGGGCAAGTCAAGTACGGATAAGTGATCATTGTGTATAACAAGGAGCGCAGGTTGTCAACCTTAGTCAATGTCTAATCTCCCATTCTCAATTTCTGACTTTAAAAACAACACTCCGCCGAAGCGGAGGTTGTGCACGAAGGAAAACCTGTAAGCCGAATTCTGTCTGCCGCGCCTGTTTCAAGACGCAGGAGATCGTGATCTATCTGCGACAACGGTTGCCCGTTGCCTGATTTGTGGAGCCGCGAGGGCTCACAAAATGCACGCGACCAAATTTGCGTTTGCACCGGAATGGGTTTTCCACGCGCACCTGTCGCCAGGGCGCGATGCGCGTAGCTCCAGGGATCCCGTACAAAACTATTTTTGAGACGGGCTCTGGAACATCGCGCAACTTTTCACGTTTCATCCCGCCGAAGCGGAACTAGTATTGTCTCTGTGGCACTTGTCCCTAAGCTTTCTTCATCGCTCACGTGTGAATAGAATCCAACGCGCGAATGATGAACACGCTCGGTTGCCGTTAGCAACATTCCTTTTTCTTCTTGCGAAGAGGTGTTCGGACTTTCCTCCCGGCGTTTTCTTGCGATAGCGTCGGGCCACGATCCAGTTTCCCTTTCGTGCGACCGCACAATAGCAGTTTCGGCAAAAAATGTCAATCACTCTTGATCGGTTTTACGCGTGGATTCCGACGATGCGCCGGACTTCGTCCATTTTCTTTGAGGCAATTGTACGGGCGCGCCCCGTGCCTTCCTCGATGGTGCGGCGCAAGCGCGCCATATCTTGAAGCTGCTCTTGGATGCGAGTGCGAAGTGGGGAAACAACGTCAACGACGGCGTCTGCGACGGCGCGCTTAAATCCTCCGTAACCCGTTTCTTGAAACGCGACAGCGGTTTGTTCGGGCGTTTGGTTTGTACAGAGCGCAAAAATGTCGACAAGGTTTTTGATGCCGGGACGATCGTCTCGATACTCGACGTATACCTCGCTGTCTGTGACGGCCGACATGATCTTCTTTCGGATGACGTCATCGCTGTCCGTGAGTGCAATGTAGTTTTTGGGGCTTGGCGCGCTCTTGCTCATTTTTTTCGTGGGATCATCAAGGCCCATGATACGCGTGCCAACGTCCCGCAGATGCACCTTTGGCACGTGAAACGTCATTCCAAAATGATTGTTAAATCGCATGGCGATATCGCGCGTGAGTTCGACGTGCTGTTTTTGATCGTCGCCAACCGGCACAATGTCCGGTTCGTAGAGTAAAATGTCGGCGGCCATGAGGAGCGGATAGGTAAACAGTCCAACAGGCACATTTTCTTCGCGCGCGGTGGCCTTGTCTTTGTATTGTGTCATACGCTCGAGCTCGCTCATGCGCACAAGGGCAGAAAAAACATGCGCAAGCTCCGCGTGTTCCGGAATGGCCGACTGCAAAAACAAGACATTTTTTTGTGCGTCAAGCCCCGCCGCCAAATATGCCGCCGTCAGTGTGAGAATGTTTTGATGGAGGCGTGCGGCGTCTGTTTCCGTGTCGAGCGCGTGCAAGTCCGCGATCATGACAAATCCCTCGTGCTCTTTTTGAAAATCAATAAATTGGCGAATGGCGCCAAAGTAGTTCCCGATGTGGAGCAAGTTGGTGGGGCGGATGCCGGAAAGAAAGCGCATATAGGATGTGCGCGCTCCAGTATACGGTATTTTTGGCGCGAAAAAAACAGCGAGCCCCGCGTATGCGTGGAGCTCGGAGAGGTTAGGGATTGCGCAAATGGGCGAACTCGATGAAAGCGGCAATGGGCGGCGTAACCGACACGAAGAAGTTGCGATTGGGTGTAATGATGCCTTCCTCCGTCATGCTCATCTCCATCGCGCCTCTGTAGGCCCAATACATCATTATGATGCTCGCAGGTGGGTTCTCTCTCATGCTAAACCCAAGAAGTTCCATCTGTGCATGGGCCTTATGCATAAACACATGATGAAACGATTTCTCAATATCGTCGAAGCGGACTCCTGACAGCGATTCTTGCAAAGACGGACTGTCGAGGAAGCGCACGAGTTCGTCACACAAGACGGTAAGGCGTGCGATCTCTTCGCTGCCTGCAGGCGTAGACGCGAGCATGAGAAGGTGTTTCTCGAAAACCGGATCTTGGACAGGAATGTACCCTCTCGACACGTTTGTGGCTGCCTGTGTTGCCGCCGACGCAGAGTCCGAAGAGGTGAAGTATGCGCGCAGGATGTGGCGGAGGTAGCGCTTGTCTTTGAGAGGACGAGCAGTGCGAAGGGCAAGAAATACGTGCCCTTGTGCCTGCGCCTGTGGAGTGCCAAGATCATGCCATTGTTCTTGCC
>CAZDJC010000029.1:0-6198 GCA_964505655.1 uncultured Gammaproteobacteria bacterium | reverse complement strand
TAACGGGCACGCCGGCACAACGACATTTTTGCACAACCTCCTTTTGCCGCAGCGGTACCTCCTCTTCCGGAATTTCCACGCCCAAGTCTCCGCGCCCGATCATAATGGCATCGGCCGCCGCAATGATTTCGTCTATGCGATGCAAGGCATCCGCGCGCTCAACTTTGGCAACAATATGAATTCCAAGCGCTTTCTTTTTTTGGCGTTTTTCTTCGCGATGGATGAGATCGCGCAATTTTTCAATATCCTCCGCACTGCTGACAAACGACAAGACAATCATATCGACTTCCTCGCGCACGCCAAACGCAACGTCCTTTTGGTCTTTCGCCGTTAACGCTGAGAGACGAACGGGAGAGTCTGGAAGGTTGATTCCCTTGTGCGGCAACAAGACGCCGCCCACTTGTACGCGCGCCGCGACCGTATTGTTGTGTACGCCATTCACTTGACACATCATCGTGCCGTCATCGAGCAAAATGCGATCCCCCGCCCGAACATCGCGTGAAAATCCACCGTACGTCACTGGGATGAGACGCTCTTGATGCTCATAACGCTTTACGCGCGCAGAAAAATGCACCGTGTCGCCTTCACGAAGCGGCAATCCTTCGAGCGGAACCTCCCCCACGCGGATTTTTGGGCCTTGAAGATCCTGCATAATCGCAACCGGAGTATCCAATTCGCGCGACACGCGGCGCAGAGATGTCAAAAGCGCCGTGTGCTGTTCATGCGTCCCATGTGAAAAATTGAGCCGTGCCACGTTCATCCCCGCGCGAATCATCTCGCGCTGAACGTCAACAGAGGCCGTCGCAGGCCCGATCGTGCAGACAATTTTTGTCCGACGTACGTGGTTTTGCGCCCGCACACGCGCAACCGATGTCTTCTTTTTTTTTGCCTTCTGCGCCATACCCGGTACTGCAACGTAGGTGAAAACTTTAGTGTTGTATCTCTCTCAAACGGTCAAGACAGCAGTATCCTCACGTGATCTGAAGGTTGGAGTACCGGATAAACCGTGTTCAATGCGCCTCATCGCCGCTTCACCTGTCGTCCCGATCGTAACAATGTGTTTAATTCACGCTGGAATGTCTGAACATCTTCAAACTGCCGGTACACGCTTGCAAAACGGATGTACGCAACTTTGTCGAATGTCCGCAGACGCGCCATCACGATCTCGCCAATTTCCGCGCTCGTGAGCTCGTGCGTATCCCGTTTCTGGATATCGCGCTCAATCGTGTGCATGAGCTTCTTAAGACGCTCGTTCGTATACGGCCGTTTTTCAAGTGCATGCGTAATCCCTTTCACGATCTTGTCGCGCGAATACGCTTCGCGGCGCCCATCGTTTTTGATAATCGTCAGATCAAGCAACTCAACTTCCTCCATCGTCGAGAACCGATGCGCACATGAAAGACACTCCCTCCGACGCCGAATTCCAATCCCATCAGAGGACAAACGCGTATCCACGACGCGCGTATCTTTGTTGCAAATGGGGCAATTCATGTGGCAAGCACACTTAATTATACCACTTTGCGCCCCTCTACATCATCTTTCTGCGAATGAATGTCGGGATATCAATCGCTTCCTCTTCCTCGGCCGCAGGCGATTCCTCCCTTTTCTCCATGACTTTGACAGGCGCGGACTCCGACATCACACGCTTGAATACGGGAACCCTTTGCTCCTTTTTCTTGTCGACATCGAGACGACGCACGTCCATGCCGGCCGGCTGTTCCACGCGCGTCACCGGAGGCGTCCATGTTCCTGCCGCCGACACCACGCTTGTGCCATAGATCGTCGACGCTTGTTCGCGGCCATCAAAGCCTGTTGCGACAACCGTGATTGCAACTTCATCTTTGAGTGAATCATTGATGTTGGCGCCAAAAATCACACGCGCGTCATCGTCTGCAGAACCCGTGATGACCTTTGCCGCTTCTGAAACCTCATGCATGCCAAGATCTTTTCCTCCTGTGATCGTGAACAAAATGCCCTTTGCCCCTTCGATAGAAATGTCGAGCAATGGGCTTGCAATGGCCTGTTTTGCCGCTTCGATGGCCCTGTTCTCGCCGCTTGCGCGGCCGATGCCCATGAGCGCCGATCCTGATAATTGCATAATCGCCTTCACGTCCGCGAAATCCACGTTGATGAGTCCTGGAATCGTGATGAGTTCCGAGATGCCCTGAACGCCCTGTCGCAACACATCGTCCACGATGCGGAATGCCTCAACGAGGCTTGTTTTCTTATCGATAATCTGGAGGATGCGGTCGTTTGGAATTGTAATAATCGTGTCGACGTTTGAAGAGAGCTTATCGTATGCCTCGTCGGCAATACGCTTGCGCTGTGCGCCTTCAAACGAGAACGGTTTTGTAACAACCGCAACCGTGAGCGCGCCAACGTCGCGCGCAAGTTTAGCCACGTGATGCGCCGCGCCGCTGCCCGTACCACCTCCGAGTCCGCACGTGATGAACACCATGTCCGCGCCATTTACGGCATTGCGGATTTCGTTTTGACTCTCCTCCGCCGAACGCAATCCGATTTCGGGGTTCATGCCGGCTCCCAATCCACGCGTCACAGATCGGCCAATCGCCAATTTCGTTTTCGCTTTTGAGTGATGGAGCGCCTGAACGTCCGTGTTCACTGCGATGAATTCCACACCGCGTATCTGTGCTTCGACCATACGGTCGACAGCACTCCCCCCTCCACCGCCAACGCCCACGACGCGGATGTTGGCAAACGTTTCGATATCCGGTTTAACTTGTGCCATAAATTAAGTGGTGAGTGAATTGGACACATTTTGTGTTCAACGTATCGAGCATCGAACACGATTTGTATGCGATGAGTATAACACACCCTGTGGGAAGTCAAAGGTTTCGCTCACGCGTGGGGAGGTGAAACCAAATAACATGTCATTGCGAGGAGTTTGAATGAAACACGTCACTCGCGAGCGACGTGTTGAAACAAAAACGACGAAGCAATCTTTTCTAGTATCTAGACAAGATTGCTTCGGTCGCTACGACACGTCGTTTGCAAACGACGTGTCTACGCTCCCTCGCAATGACTATTCTTGCGTCTGGCACTAACCTCCAATATCCAACTTCAAATTTCCATTATCTATTTTCAAGGAATCAGTTCTTTAAACCATCCTTTGATAATTCCCCCAACTTTATCCACGCCCTTCATTTGCGAAAAAACGCCAGAGAGGGTGTTTGTTTTATGTCGCATTTCAAGATCCTGTGCCCACTTCACAAGACCAATCGCCGTTGAAAACGCAACGTCATTCACTTGGCTCACAGCCGCCATCACGCCAAGCGGCGTACCGGGCGTCACCGGCAAACGCAATACTTCTTTGGCAACCTCTTCGATCCCTGGGAGTTTTGCGCCGCCGCCCGTCAAGAACGCGCCGGCCGGCAGCAACCCCGATCGGTTGATTTTCTTCAATTGCTCATCAATGAGTTCAAAAATCTCCTCGACACGCGCTCGAATCACGTTTGTCAAAAATACGTGCGTGCATGTTTCGTCACCCAGCGCCCCAAAATCCGACACGCTGATCTTCAACCCTTTCTCTACATGCGAAGGAGATGCCGTGCCGTATTTGAGTTTCACCTTCTCGGCTATCTCGATGGAGGATCGAAGCGCAATGGCAATGTCGTTCGTGATGTGGTCGGCGCCAAGCGGTAATACGTTCACAGAAATAATGTCTCCTTCCTCATACACGATGACACTCGTAGTTTGGGCGCCTATGTTTATGACGACGCTTCCCAATTCCTTTTGCTTTGGCGACAACACCGCCTCGCCCGTGGCAAGAATAGAAAACACAAGATCGTCGATGTTCAACCCCGTCCGAAAGACGGCCTTGGTCACATTTTTTATCTGCGACGTCAACCCTTGAACAATTAATGTGTCTACCTCAAGACGGATGCCCGTCATGCCTACGGGGTCTTTTACACCGCGCTGTCCGTCGACCGTGAAGCTCTTTGGAATGACGTGAAGGATCTCGTGATTCGTAGGGGTTGCAACCGTGCGCGCCGCCTCGATGGATCGGTCTACATCCTCCTCGCGAATCTCTCCGTCACTTCGCGCAACGCCCACAACGCCTTTGCTTTCTTGTGCATGAATGTGCGCGCCTCCAATCCCAACCCACGCGCTTGCAATCGACTGCCCTGTCATACGCTCGGCAAACTCAAGACACTTGGAAATGCTTGCGACCGCATCGTCAATACTCGTGATGGATCCCTTGGAAATACCTGACGACGCAACTTCCACGGCGCCTAAAATGGTGAGATCAAAAATGCCGCGCTCGCGCGTAACCGTCTGGCCCACCACCATCCTCATGCGAGAGGAGCCAATGTCGATACCTGCTATGAGTGATCCCTGTGCCATAATCGGTACACTTTATCACACTTAAGAGCGCACAAGCTAGAATTCATGATCCCAAAATTGCTACCAAATATGGAACGAAGATAAGCGCCCCAATCACAACCGACGTCAAAGAAACCAGAAGAACGGCCCCCGCCATCATATCCTTCACATCTCGAATGATGGGGTGAAGACGCGGATTCAACCCATTGGCCATGCGCTCAATCACGCTGTTGAACAACTCAAGCGTCAACACCGACGCGCACAGCAGAATGAGCAAAATGAGTTCCCACGGACGCACGTACACAAATCCCGCAAGCGTGAGCACGGCAAGCGTCGCCATCACTTGAATACGAAAATTGCTCTCATGAACAAAGACCGTTTGAATGCCACGCGCCGCATGACGCATGCTCTTGAGAAACTGGATGGGCATGACTATGTGTGAAGAATGCGCTCCTGCAGACGGAACATTCGCGCTTTGTGTGACGGCGTATCGTGATCAAACCCTAGCAAGTGCAGCAATCCGTGGACAAAGAGCAAAAGCACCTCGTCTTTGACGGTCGCGCCACGCGATCTAGCCTGCATTCGAGCCCTAGGATAATACAGCAGAATCTCCCCCATGTATCCGTCCCGCCCCGAAATAGCGTCTGAAGGAAATGTGAGCACGTCCGTGACACCGTGTCCGCCGTGATACGCCTCGTTTAACCGCTTCATGGCATGGGCATTCACAAACGCCAACGACACGGATCGCTTGCCCGAAAGCCGCAACACGCGCTCGGCCGCCTTGAGACATCGCTCAAAATTCACACGCGGAACGCGCGCAACGCCTTTGAGCGACCCGTACTGTATTTCAAGCTTGATCATGGGACGCGCTCAAGACTATTCATCATCATCTCGAAGGTTTGACGATATTCCACACGATCCGTCAAACCCAACTGATAGGTGAAAATGACAAGCTCCGTGTCCGAAAGGCGCACGTAGACGGTGAGATTGTCCCGCGTCCATGCCGATGCAAATCCCTGCTTTGTGCGATCCGGCGTGAGTTCAACCTGTTGCGTAATCGGAATTTGGCCGCGATACCAATCGATGATGGATTGCGTGGGAAGAATGGGTTCTGTGACGACTTGCATGGCTTCACCTGTTGGCGCGCGCACAATAAATTCATTTGGATTGGGTGTCTGCGTTGGCCAGCCCGTGATTGCCAAAAGCGCAAAATGCGCGCCCGTAGGTTGGTAGCGCGTGACAAGCCCCACGTCGATGAGGCGCAGGGGATCTTTTCCGTTTGGATGATATAAGTGGTAGACCTCATTGCCGTCGATATGCGCGTCACCGTCCGTGTCTGGGCGCAATGGATTTGTTCCGTATAGTTTTTCTTCGACGTCCGTGAGTCCATCGGAATCAGAGTCTTTGCCTGGGTACACGCCATCGCCAAAGGGGCTTGATGCTGGTTTGGGCTCGGGTTGTTTGACGGGCTCGGGCTCGGGCGTTTTTGGCACAACCGGTTCAACCGGAATCACGGGCACAACCGGAGTCAAAACAACCACCTCTTTTTTTGGACGCAAAAGCCAATACGCTCCGCCGGCCATAACAACAAGCAAAACAACTCCCCCCACAACCAAAAACCATGGGACGTGTGTTTGTTGTTTTTTTGGGGGCGGCGTGAGCGGCGCTTGAGCCGCCTGCGCAGGAGTCGCCTGTTTTGGCGCGGGCGCGGTTTTTGGAGGTTCGGGAACGGGAACAGCAGCGGGGCCGTGTGTCACTTCAAATGTTTGCCGTTTGAGACCTTCGCGTCCGCGAAACTCTTTGGGCATCACCGCGACCACGATCGATTCCTCCTTCACACGCTCCCCACCAACC
>CAZDJC010000028.1:2192-6218 GCA_964505655.1 uncultured Gammaproteobacteria bacterium | reverse complement strand
GCATAGCGTCACTCCATGTCACCCCTTCCCCCTATAGCGGGGCTTTTGGGAAAAACAGGCTGTTTTTCCCAAACCCTTTTCGCGCGTTCGATCCCATCGGTCAATCAACCACATATTTGCACAGAAGTGCAAATATGTGGTTGGTGGGCGGAGAGGGAATCGAACCCTCACAGTATTGCTACCACTGGATTTTGAGTCCAGCGCGTCTACCAGTTCCGCCATCCGCCCGCCACGCATCCCTGTTCTGACTGCGCAAAATCATAGGATAAATTTGGCTTATCGTCAACTGTGAAGGTTGGAATTTGGAGGTTGGAGATTGGAGGCTTGAGCCAAAACCAGTTTTGTCACGAACTTCTCATCTCCAATTTCTAACACCCATTTTTCCACATGTCTTTGTCTTGCGAGGTCTGATATACTTTCGGCAGGCCTATGGCGCAAACGTTCGCGATCGTAAACCAGAAGGGAGGAGTAGGAAAAACCACAACGACTCTCAATCTGGGGGCGTATTTGAGTTCAGCCGGAAAAAAAGTGCTCATGGTGGACTTGGATCCACAGGCCAATGCAACCTCGGGAGTTGGGATTGATCACCGCGCGCTCGAACGGAGCATCTACGACGTGCTTATTGGCAACATGCCTTTACGCGACGTGATCTACAAAACAGCGCACGAAGGTCTGCACATCGTCCCCTCCAATCAAGCGCTTGCCGGTGCGAGTGTCGAGCTTGTGAGCGCACAGAATCGCGAGTTTCGTCTTGCGACGTGTTTGCAGGACATTGCGTCACACTACGACTTCATTCTCGTAGATTGCCCGCCGTCACTGGGTCTTCTGACGTTGAACGGACTTGTGGCTGCGGACAAAGTCATTATCCCGATTCAAGCGGAATACTACGCGCTTGAAGGAATGGGACAGCTCTTGAACACGATTCAACTTGTGACGGAAAACTTGCGTCCGGAGCTCGATGTCTTTGGCGCCGTCATCACGATGTACGACGGTCGCACGAAGCTCTCCAAAGATGTGATGACGGAATTGTACCGGCATTTTCCAAACAAGATTTTTCGTGCCGTGATTCCACGTTCTGTGCGATTGGCCGAAGCGCCGAGCTTTGGCAAAACCATTCTTGAATACGATCCTGTGAGTCGGGGCGGACGTGCCTACGAACGATTGAAAGATGAATTTTTGCTGCGGTTTCACGAACAGGAGGCCGCCTCATCGTTATGAAGAAAAAAACGGGGCTTGGAAAAGGGTTGGGCTCGCTCATCCCAGATCGGGCAAACGAACATGTCATCAGTGATCCAACAGATGCAGACAGTGCGTCTGGACGCGTTCTTGAAATTTCTGCGGAACTCATTGAGGTGAACCCGCATCAGCCGCGCACGCGTTTTAATCCGAGCGATCTTGAGGATCTCATTGCAAGCATCAAGCAATTTGGGATTATCCAACCGCTCGTCGTGACCAAGAAAAATGGCGGGTATCAACTGATAGCTGGGGAGCGGCGGTTGCGTGCAGCAAAAATGGTCGGACTTGATGCGGTGCCGGTTGTGATCCGCACGGCGTCGGAACAGGAGAAGCTCGAACTCGCACTCATCGAGAACGTACAGCGGCAGGACTTGAACGCAGTGGAAGAAGCGCGTGCGTACCGTGCGCTGATGGACACGTTTGATCTCACGCAAGAGGATGTTGCCAAGCGTGTCGGAAAAAGCCGAAGTGTTATTGCCAATGCGGTTCGTCTGCTTGATTTAGAATCAGAAGTCTTGGATGCGTTGATGGAAGGCGAAATCACGCGCTCGCATGCCCGCGCGCTTTTGGCGCAAGGCGATCCGGTACGACGACATCAAATGTTTTTACAGATGCTTTCAGGGGACATGACGGTGCGTGATGCAGAGCAAATGGCAACGGCGCGCGAAAAAACGGTCAGCGCTCCCGCCTATGCGGACCCTAACATGCAGGCGCATCAACGCTCGCTTGAGAGTATTTTTGGAACGAAAGTGCGTATTCAAACGCAGCCAAATGGGGCCGGAAAAATTGTCTTGCATTATTTCTCGCACGAGGAGCTGTACCACGTGCTCGATCTCATGGGTACGATCGCGATTCGTGACGTGGTGAATAGCGGGGAGCCGTCACTGTGAGCGTGGTGATCGTGTCCCCATCATGCCTTCAATCCATTGTTTGACACGGTTGCGCGTCGCGGCGCGTATTTTTGATTGTGCGTGATGTGTTTTGGCAAACTTCAGCCATTCAGGATTTGGGCTTTTCCGCTTTGGGTCTGTCACGATTGAACACATATCGCCGGATTGCAATGGCGTGTCGAGAGGCACGGCTTGGTCGTTGATATTTGCGGCAATACACTTGTCGCCGATTTCGGTGTGAATGTGATACGCAAAGTCGATTGGCGTTGACCCTTCAGGAAGATCGATGACGTCTCCCTCTGGCGTCAATACAAAAATGCGATCCTGAAACATGTCGAGCTTTACTTCATCGAGGTGTTTCATGAAGTCTTTACCGGTGGAGATCTCCTTGTGCAGATTCACGAGATCTTGCATCCACGGAATCATGGGGCGCGGACGTTCGTCCCCCGTTTGCTTATAATGCCAATGTGCGGCAACACCAAATTCTGCCTCTTCATGCATGGATTGTGTACGGATTTGAAACTCGATGATGCCACATCGTTCGTCGAACACGGTTGTATGAAGCGACTGGTAGCCATTTGGTTTTGGCTGGGAGATGTAGTCTTTGATGCGGCCTTTGAGGGGCGTCCAATGAGAATGTAGTACGCCAAGCGCGGCGTAGCAATCTGCAATGGAGTCGACGATGAGGCGAATGGCGATGAGATCGTATACGCGCGAAATATCCCCGTGATAGCGCTCGAGCTTTTTCCAAAAACTGTACAAAAACTTTTTCCTCCCTGTGATGGTGACAACGGGGATGTGCGCCTGTTTCATCTTGTTCTCTGTTTCGTGAATCGTGTTCTCGAGGTCTGTTTTTCGCGCGCTCACCTGTTCTTTAAAAAGTTTTTTTGCTTTTTGATAGTCTTCCGGGGATGTATAGCGGAATGCATTGTCCTCGAGTTTGCCTTTCATGTCTCCCATGCCGAGTCGTCCGGCGATCGGTGCGTAGATCTCCAAGACTTCTTTGGCGACGCGCATGCGTTTGGCTTCAGGCATGGCAAACAGCGTCTCGACATTGTGTAGGCGATCACAAAATTTGATGAACACCACGCGTACGTCGGAGGCCATTGCCAAAAACATTTTGCGCAGATTCTCGGCGTAGCGTTCAATACCGCGGTACTTCACTTTTCCGAGTTTCGTGACGCCGGCAACAAGTGTTGCGACGTCTGCACCAAATGCATCGCGAACATCAGCCAGTGTTCGGCTTGTGTCTTCTGGCACATCGTGCAAAAGTCCTGCAATCACAACCTCGATTGGTAACGACATTTCGGCAAGACGCACGGCGGTTGCGATGGGGTGAATGATGTACGGAGCGCCGGTGTAGCGTTTTTTGTCCCCATGCGCTTCTTTTGCGTATTCATACGCGGCCCGTACACGCGCAATGTCGGGGGTTTCGTAATGCGTTTTTAGCGCATGTTCGAGGTCTTCAAAACTCCAAAGTTTTTCTTTTGGAGGTGTCATATGAACCGAAATAGATCATTTTGATCGTATCCCAGCCATAGGTGGCTGTAAAGAAGATTGTCTCGTGGCGCGAGGAAGAATAGAATGTGACAACTATGCCAGAGCAAGAAAGACGACCACAACAATTGGATGAGCGCCCGCGAAGACGAGGACGGCGTGAACAAGCGCCCGCGCAGGCGGAGAACCAACCCGCTGTTGATCAAGAGCGGCCAAGAGAGCAGCGCGAGCAAGCGGAGCAGGCGAGACGGGAAGCGCACGATGAAACGACTCCGCGCGCGGCCAATCCGAATGCGGATATCATGGAGCGTCTTCAATCGTTGCCAAAACCAGTGCGCGCGAAGAAGTCGCGCGTAGTGAAGGCGGTTGGCAGTGTTCCTCCGTGGCTTGAACGGGAGTTGAG
>CAZDJC010000028.1:0-2092 GCA_964505655.1 uncultured Gammaproteobacteria bacterium | reverse complement strand
ACCAAAATTGGCTAGACCGCGGGAAGTAAGCGACGTTCAACAGGTTCCATCACGTGTTCAAAGTTTTTACGGAACACAAGGTTGTTGTTCCACTCAACGCCCCACAGTTCTTTGGGGCGGAGCACGGGCAAGAGCTGCCAAAACCGTCGGAGACGGTAGCGACCATCTTGCTCGTCACCAAGGGAGTACTTGACATTCACGTATGTTGCGAGGTCGGTGACCTGCAATTCGGTGTGAATACCACGCACGCGCGTGTGGTGAACGGTCGCGTAGAAATGCTCGGATGCCTGCGGATTATGCAGCTTTGTTTGTGTCGGAGATGTTTCCCCGAGACGCTGCTGAATGGTGGTGCCATGTCCGATGTCT
This sequence comes from uncultured Gammaproteobacteria bacterium, assembly GCA_964505655.1. Taxonomy (GTDB): domain Bacteria; phylum Patescibacteriota; class Patescibacteriia; order UBA9934; family UBA11717; genus 2-02-FULL-53-10. The sequence goes on along the minus strand of CAZDJC010000028.1, from coordinate 1,726 downwards.
ACAAGACTTCGGACACGTCGGCTAACCGCCATCATCTCATCGAACGACTCGGCAACAAGCCTGACGCCCAGAATATCCGGCACGAAGTCTGTGCTCGACTGTGCGCGCATGGTCCATTTGGACCACAGGCGCAACAAGTTTTTCACGCGCACCGAGAGCATAACGGGGACCAGGCCCTGATCTGTGGGGACAACGAAGCGCATGCCCTTAATTGCCACGTTGTGGCGGTTCGTTGGGCGCTGTATCTCCAAGCGGAACTCGTTCTCTGGGTCAAGGGAGACGGTTCTCTCCCATGTTGTTCCTACTTGAGACTCGAAGATGCCGATATTTTTCAGCTCTTCGACGACCCATTGTGTGCACATCTCGGCACTCAATGCACGCAATCCCCAATCATCCACTGTGTTGACAGAGCCGCCGCTTGGCACGGAGAGTGTTCGGCGGACGATCTCGTCACGGTAATACGGGTCATCCTCAAGGAGGCATGCAAGGACGCGCTCGGCGAGGAAGTAGAGGAGCCGCGCCTCATAGGCGTTGCGCTGCTCAATGAGACCGTTTTCTCCCAGTGTCTTTGAATCCTCCATAACAACCGCAGAGCGCACATCGAATCCGAAGAAGCGCAATTCGGCTGCCGTTGTTGGAACCGAGAGAATAGGCATGCCGATATCGTGGTAGTCAGGATGGATGCAGCGAGTCCAAAACGCTCGCAGATTTGTCTGCAGTTCACAGACAATCTCTTGGAACAACAAAGCGAGGAGGTACGAGCCTCCGTCCACGTATTCATGTGTAAGGAACCGGGAAGCAATGCGCCCAAACATGATGCGGGCGCGTTCGCGTGCTGACTTAGCGGCTCGCAGTGTCTCATTTTCCATGAGGAACGCTGCGATTGCCTCGCGCCTTGTTGAGCCCTCTAACCGAATGTTGGGCAACAGCAAGGACGGAAGGCGCATGTCGACATGGCGCAGCGCAATTCTCATGTCCTTACTGTAAGGGTCAACGAGTTCGGGTAAAGGGGTAGCGGGGTCCATTTATGACTCCGCCGCGAGTATCGACCAATTTGATAAAAAAGTCAAACGGTGGGATGTCTTGGGATGTACGTCAAAATGATGACCCAAGCTGTGATGCTTGGGTCGTTTGCACAGGAGGCTGCAAGGGACAATGCCGGCTAACTCTGGATCATACTGCGCTACAGAAGGACATCAAAGGACATCAATAGAAACATGGTCGACGGAGTGTGTCAATGCCATGACAACAAAGCGCCCGCACAGATATGCGGGCGAACATGCAGAGCATGCTAGTTTGCTCAATGCCGGTGAGTCGGGCAGCAGAGTGGTTAGTGACCACAATGTATGCGACGCAAGGGCTCGTGTCAAGTCATCGTGTTGGCTTTTTGGGATTACAAAGACACGACCCGGGCCGGTGAGGCGCGGGTCGTGAGCACGAGGGTATAGGACGCACAGCAGTAGTTAAACGTAGAAGGGACAACGCTCAAGAGCGCGTTGACAGTACTGTAACTAAGCAAAAAGTCAACATAAAACATGCCCGCGCTATGTGGAGCGCGGGCATGAAGTGCAGTACACCGGGTAGTTTAAGTTCAGTGAAAGTGACATGACACAGATTTGTGAACCGACACTATACACATGTTTGTTTTGTGTCAAGCCTCGCATGGCACTCGCGCCTCACTCCTTCTTTTTTCTCGAGCGCTTTGGCTGTTTCAATAACTCGATTG
>CAZDJC010000027.1:0-6447 GCA_964505655.1 uncultured Gammaproteobacteria bacterium | reverse complement strand
ACCTGACCGTCGCGGCCGATGGCCACTCGGACAGAGGGTCCACCCTGTTCCTCGTCCAGATCCAGGAACATCACCCGGGCGAACGCATGGAACGAGCCTTTGCCGAAGTCGAGCTGGTGGACGTAGCCCTCGTACCGTTGTCCGTTCACGGTCATCTGGATCTTCATCTTCCCGTCGATCAGGTAGGCGATGATGAGGGCGTTGATGTTTTCGCCGGGCACGAGTTCGACCGGCGATGATGCTAGCGACACCTTCATTGCAGAATCCTCCTGTTGCGTACTTGCAACATGTGTTTCTTATCATTGCGCGTCTTTCTCGTCAATATTTGCGAAGGGGAAGAGACATCGGCTATTCTTGGGGGACTCAAACCAACGGCCTATGGAAATGAACAAACTTGTGCGCGATCGGATCCCGGAAATCATCCGCAGTGACGGTCGAAATCCGATCACGTATATCGCGAGCGCGGAAGAGTACGCGAGGCGTTTGCACGAAAAACTACAGGAAGAGGTGAATGAATATATAACACATCCGTGCGACGAAGAGTTGGCGGACATTTTGGAAGTGATGCATGCGCTCTCTGATATGAAGGAAGTGGAGCGTGTGCGACAGGAAAAACGCGCGGCGCGTGGGGGGTTTGATGATCACATTGTGCTCGAGCGCATCGAAGACACAGCAACCACAACACATGTATGAACGTGTACGTTGCCGCCGTCTTTGAGAAAAGGCAAGAAGTGCGCGACGTCCACGCCCGTTTGCGGGAACGCGGGCACACGATCGCAGAGGACTGGACGCAACATCAACCGGTGAAGCCCTACGATCAAAACGCCGAACGTTCCCGTGCGTATGCTATGGCCGACATCGCTGCCGCCAGATCGTGTGATGTCTTTATTTTGTTAAGCGATGCGGCGGGCACCGGAATGTACATTGAATTAGGCGCCGCGATTTCTTCACATCTTGAGCGTGGAATGCCGCGTGTGTACGTGATTGGTGATCACACGGCGCGCTCTCTTTTTTATTTTCACCCTTCGGTTGCGCGCCGGCAGACGCTCGATGAGGTGTTAGATGAGATTAATGCAGGCGCTGAATAAGATTGTTTCGTCGCATAACTTCTCGCAATGACGCGGTTGATTGGCCACGCTGACTGAGTGGAGCGTCAACAACATATCTGAGCGAACCCTTGACATACGAACTTTTGAGTGTTATTTTGCGCGCGAGCCGAACATGAACGAACGCACACTTTCCTTTGGTCTCATGTCGACGAATGCGTTGAAGTTGACTGCCATGAACCGGTTGGGCGTGTGGCTTCGCAATAAGACGGAGTCGCATTGGACGGTTGGAGTCGAAACACACGTCTCGACAGCGCTTATTGCGCAACCTGTGGGATTGTCGCAGACGGCGGAGTTTGCCATGCAGCGCGCGCGGCTTGCGCAAAGGTGTTGGCCGGATCGTATCGCTGTTGGCATCGAAAGCGGAGTTGTCCATACGATACTCCATGGGGATCCCGGCGGATCGTACGTGGTGACCTTTGATGTGGCGGCCGTGTGCATGATCGAGCAGGGCGGCACGCCCGTTTTCGGTCTTTCGTCGGGCACGGTGTTTCCCGAGACGTACGTCGAAGATGCGCGACGAATCGGGTTCACACATGTGACCGTGGGGGACGTCATGGCGCGCGATCTGCATTGCGCACAGGACGACCCGCATCACCACCTCACGGGTGGTCTTGTCAACCGCGTGGATCAAATGTTCACCGGCATTGTGCAGGCCGCCGCACAATTGCGCGAAGTGCGTGCGTGTCTCAAAGAGCGGGAGGCCGCGCACAAACCAACGGGCGATCTCTCAGCGCCCGGCTGTCTCTAACAACAAACGCGAGCCCCACTTTCGGGCTCGCGACGTTTTTTGATTGATCTTTGCTTATTCAACGGGGATCACAAACTCATCGCTCACATAATCTGTGTCGCCAACGACTGCATGAGCACGCAGGTAGATGACACCTTTCTCGCGTGGCGCCTGGACATTCGTCTCAAAGTGTCCGGGCACGGCGAAACTTCCTTTGTAGTATTCTTGTGTGGCATTTGGATAATCATCGGGAACAGTGCCAGACTTCGCTCCCCAATGGACGGCTGTGTGCGAGATCGTCGTAGCTTCGGCCGCGGATACGTCCCAATCCACCGCAAAGATTGCCCCAACGGGCACACGATCTGGTACAGAAACGTTGTACACGCCGGGGGTTTGAGGGAGCGTTTCCTCTGCGGTTGGGCCTGGGAGCGCGCCTTCGGTTGCCGTCTCCGGCACGTTGCGCTGAAGGAAATACAGGGCGATGGCTACAACGATAATGATACCAACGACCCAAATCCACCCATATTGAGAAGAACCTGACGGTGCCTGACATTGCGGACAGTTGTCGCCACTGTGATCGTGGCCGTCTGTGTGAGGATCATGTGCGTGATCGTCCATACACAAATATTAAGGGATGAAATGGCAACTCCCCCTTTGCCTAATGCTCTTAGTATCTCGCGCCTGTTGAAAGAGCGCAAGAGGAGTGTTAAGGTGTTGGCAATTCCCAAGTATGATCAAGATTGCCCAAGCCATGCTTTCGAGCCACCCCGATAAGGTATGCGATCAGGTGGCGGACGCCATTGTGGACGAATTTTTGCGTCGAGACGAGTTTACAAAGGGGAGCGTGCACGTGTTTGGCGGGCACGGAGCGATGATGATCTCGGGGAGCGTGGATTCGCGCGCGGACTTTGACTGCGCGCAAATTGCCAAGCGCGTGTATTGCGAAGCGGGCTATACGGATGAAATCGAACCGTTTGTGCATCTTGGCATTCCGACAAATGAATGGGGAAGCTCCATGCCCAAAAACGCCACGCGCGCGCAAGCGGTTTGTTACGGCTATGCGACAAATCAAACACGCGAAATGCTGCCTCCCGCTCTTGTCTATGCACAGTCCATTGCGCGAAAGGTGGACGAAGCGCGCTTGCACGATAAGGAAATGAGCTGGCTGCGCCCCGACGGACGCGTCACGGTGATTATGGACGGGAAGGATGTGACGCAGGTAACGGTCTATTGCCAGCATGCGCCGGAGGCGACGGTGCAAGATATTCACGGGGGCATTTTGAATCGGGTACTGCGGCCAGTTTTACAAAAAGATAATGGAGTGAAGTTGTTCGTGAATCCGGCGGGATTGTTTACGCGCGGAGGCTTGGCCGAGCACACGGGGCAGTCGGGACGGCGCGTGGTGACGGATTTGTATGGCGGGCTGATGCCCCACGGGGGGGCGCTGTTATCGGGACGGGACCCCAGCCACCCCGGGCGCGCGGGCACATACATGGCGCGCCACATTGCAAAGTATTTGGTAAAAGAGGGAAAGGCATCGCAGGTTTTTGTGACGCTTGCCTACACCGTTGGACGCATCGATCCGATTGTTTTTGATGTGCGCGGAGACAACGGAGAGGATTTGAGCGCGTTGGCGCATCCGCTTTTTGACGCCACTATTGAGGGCATTATCAAACGATTCCATTTACGCCGGCCGATGTACCGCGCGCTTGTGGCGTACGGGCCGTTTGGTCGAAGCGACGCTCCGTGGGAGAGTGTGTAGCACGCATGAAAAGTTTGCGGTGTTGTCATGCCGCGCGTGGCACAGTGGTATACTTTTAGTATGGTGCGCGCTGCAAAACAAAAACGGGTGATTGGCATGGTGCTCGTGCTTGGATCCACCGCGATGATTCTCGGATTTCTTTTTTTCTTCGACACGCGTCCGGAACGAGCGATTGCACGAAGCGATGACGGGCTGTTTGAAATTGAAGGGGACGTGCCGTCGTCGTTGTTTATCAATATCGCGCGAGATGCGACCGCGTCCCAAAAACCGTGGACGGCTGTTGTGGGAAGTGTGTATGCCGTGAATCCCGACGGGGTAGAACTGCCGGCGCCGGTGACGGTGCGTTTGTCTGCAGAAGATCGCGCCCCGACGCGTACGTACGCGATCGGCTCCTTTGATGCGGAGCGGGGATTCTGGGTTCCGTCCGACACACGGCGCGACGAGAAACGTGACGTCTTTGAAACGCGCACGCGCCATTTTTCACAGTGGGCTTTGTTGCAGCAACCGTCCGTGACGCTGTTGGGCGGCGAGATTGATGCGTTGGTGGAAGACGCGCTTAGGACGGTGCCTCCGGGCGCAAACAGCTATCGTGTGGATACGGCCTACGCGACAGTCAACGGGGATTTTCTGTTGTTTGAGGAAGGCGTGCGGCGCGGGCAATGCGAGGGCGCGGACACGGTGCGCGAAGAGCGTGTCGTGACAAGCCTTGATGGGAGCGCAACGCTTGTGGTGGACGGCGTTGAAATCAAAGGAGATGTGCGCGCAGTCGTGACGTGGGACGTTGGCACGGGATGCGCCGATCTCGTGACACGGTAAAACTATCCACAGCCCAACCAAAGAGCTGTGGTACAATGAACAAAATAGTTATTCATATGGCCACACGAAAAAAGACAAACACAAAATCACGCCAAGGTAGCAAAGGCGCTGCTTGCACGACCATTCAGGTGAAGTGTCCGACGTGCCATCCGATGGCGGGATCACACATTGTTTCCATGCTTCTTGTCACATTATTTGCGGTAGGCGCCGTCTTGATGACGGCAGTCGTGTCACTCAACGAAAAACAGCAACAGCTCACAGCGCAGGCGGCGTACATTGAAAGTGTTCAAGCCGCGCAGTAGTCCCACCAAAGTTATCCACAAGTGCTCTTGAAGGAGGGTGCTTGTTTGCGTTAAGGTTCCCCCGTGCCTCGAGTGCTCGCTGTGTCGACCATACGACACAGCCGGCATTCGGGGCGCTTTTGTAGAAAGTGACAGGGACTGTTATCATGCAACAACTATGAAATACTTTTTTCCCCTTGTTGTCGCGGTGCTGGTGCTTGCTGGCGCCGGCTGTGCCACGCAGTCGACTGTCCAACCTAACGAAGACTTAGAAGCGGCGATCCGCATAGCTGACAATGGACAAACTATGGAAGAAACGTTTTATTTGGACGATCTTACGGCTGTCCCAACCTCATTCCCTGGCATCCTGCCTGTGGAAGAGCGCGCGGGGGCGGAAGTCATCATTCACACGAATCGGGGAAACATCACGGTGGCGCTTGAAGGAACAAAGACGCCCAAAACGGTGAGCAACTTTTTGGCTCTTGCAAAAACCGGTTTTTACGAGGGGCTCACGTTTCATCGCCGTGAGGAGGGGTTTGTGATTCAAGGGGGCGATACAAACGGGGACGGAACGGGAGGGCCCGGCTACACAGTGGACGCGGAGATTGTTCCGGAACTCAAACACGAGGCATACGTGATTGCGGCCGCTCGCAAAGGAGATCAAGTGAATCCCACGCGCGCCTCAAGCGGAAGTCAGTTTTACATTACGCTTGATGAGGCGCCATTATTGGACGGCGCGTACACGGTGTTTGGCCGTGTGACAGCCGGCAAACAAGTGGTAGATAAGATTCAAGTCGGCGACGTGATCACGTCCATAGAGATCAAGAAATAAAAAGAAGCGCCGCACGGGAGACCGTGCGGCGAGTTTATTCCTTGAAGTAGACGATAACTTTTTCTTCTGCGCCGGCTTGAACGGTGATTTGGCGCGTTTCTTGCGTTGGCGGCGTGCACACGGTGCATGAGAGCACGATCGTGTGAGCGCCGGCTGAAACTGGCAAGCGCTGTTTGGGCGTCGTGCCGCGCTCCTCGCCATCAATAGTGATGGAAGCAAATGGCCGCGCGCTGATCGTCACGTATCCCGTGCCAACAACGACCGGCGTCGCAGGCGACTCGAGGGGTGTTGCTTCGGGCGCCATCTTGTTTTCCGGTTGTTTGACTTCCGGTTGTGTGGCGCGTGTCTGTTCACGGGGCGCCGGCGTCTGCGTTTTTGCGGGCGAAATCTCTCTCATGGGAAGTTCTGCGGGCGTGTGTTGCGTTTTTGCCGCACCCGTATTCACGGTTGTAGGTGGTAGCAAAACGTTCTGCCCATGTGCCGGTACGTTCATCGGTTCCGTTTGTGGCGCTGGCGTCTTCTTGGTTGAAGAGCCAAGCACGAGGACCATCACGATAGCAATGACGGACGCAATGGCGGATAGTGCGAGTGCTCTGTGGTGGGAGCTCATGCGCACAGCAAATGAACGTGAGGATGGCTTGTGTGCACCCTTGCGCTTTCGTTGCGACCGTGTTGGCGGCACGAACTTTTGCGCAACCGGCGCGCGCCGTATCTCGGACGCCGGCATAAACACGACGTCTCCCGTTCGCAACTCGCCCGTGCGCACCGAGAGCGTGCCGGTTGGCGGCACGGCGACGGCGTCCGGCGACTCGAGCGCCGTTTCGTGGAGCCCTATCCACTGCGCAAGCGTTCCTTCTCCCGGAACACGCGTCATCGTTTGGAAGAGTTCCTGACGCATGGACTCTACGTCTGCGTAGCGC
>CAZDJC010000026.1:0-6827 GCA_964505655.1 uncultured Gammaproteobacteria bacterium | reverse complement strand
AAAAGCCCGTCGTGCAAGGTACGGAGGCCTCGGTCAATAAGGAGGAAGTGGAGCGGTTGCTTGAACAGGCAAAGAGCGGTTACGCGCAAGACGCGGTCACAAAGTTCTTTGATGCCGTAATGCGTTTTGCGTACGCGCAACGCGCCTCCGATGTGCATCTCGAGCCCGAAGAGGGAAAGTCGTTTATTCGACTCCGGGTTGACGGAATTCTCCACGACTTCTTTGTTCTGACGCCCGAACTCCATGCGCAAGTGGTTGCCGTGTTGAAAATTCTGACACGCACACGCATTGACGAGCATCGCGCGCCGCAAGACGGGCGTTACACGTTTTTGGTTCCAGGGAAAGAAGAAGTGGACGTGCGCGTATCTCTTATTCCAACCACGATGGGGGAAAAGGGCGTGTTGCGTTTACTTTCAAGCCAATCGCACAAGCTCTCGCTTGAACAGCTTGGCTTTTCTGAAGGGGACTTGGCGCGCGTGAAGCGAGCCATTCGAAAACCGTGGGGCATGATCTTGGCGACGGGCCCAACGGGAAGCGGAAAAACCACGACGATTTATGCGATTTTAGAAATTTTGAATACGCGCGAAGTGAACATCTCAACGATTGAAGATCCCGTTGAGTACGAAATTGAAGGAGCAAACCAAAGCCAAGTGGATCAAGCGGCGAAGCTTACGTTTGCCAATGGACTGCGCGCGATCGTGCGTCAGGACCCAGATATCATCATGGTGGGCGAGATTCGAGACGAAGAGACGGCGAAGATTGCTGTGAATGCGGCCTTGACTGGACACAAACTTCTCTCAACGCTCCACACAAACAACGCGGCTGCGACCATCCCGCGTCTCATCGACATGAAGGTCGAGCCGTTCTTGATCTCCTCAACGCTTATCTTCGCGATTGCCCAACGTCTTATGCGGCGCGTGTGTCCGGATTGCCAAGGAACAAAAACGATGACGCGCGAACAAATGGCCGAACTTTTTGATGAGCCGGTTGTCAGCGCATTGCTTGGCCGTGACAAGACAGTCACGGTCGCGGAAGCGAAGGGATGTGAGGCCTGTAATCAAACGGGGTATCGCGGACGTGTGGGTATCTACGAAGTGTTGGAAAACACGAAAGACATTCAGGAGCTTGTTGTTGCGCGCGCAGACAGCGATACCATCCACACACAGGCAGTGAAGGAAGGGATGACGACGATCGTGCAAGATGGCGTGCGAAAAATACAAGAAAAGCAAACGACCGTTGAGGAATTAGTGCGCGTGATGCAGGAGTGATATGGCGGCGCCCAAGAAGAAAGTGAGGACTTCTGTGGTGTTGCCGAGCAAAGGCGCCGTGTCTTTTAAGACGCGCTTCATGGTTCGCCTGTCGCACACGGAGCGGCTCATGTTTGTGAAGTACCTCACCGTGCTTGTGCGCGCCGGCCTCGCCATGCCGGACGCTCTTCAAATTCTTCTGGATCAAGCATCTGGACCGACAAAAGTCATTGTCGACTCGCTGACGCGTGCCGTGAAAAGCGGAAAGACGTTGGCATCGGGTTTCGCGAGCTTCCCGCACATTTTCGGCGAGGTCTTTGTGAGTTTAGTTGCGGCCGGGGAAGCGTCTGGGACATTGGAGACGAACCTAGAACATCTTGCGAGCCAGCTGGAAAAGCAACACGAACTTCGCCAACGCGTACGCGGAGCGCTCATGTATCCCGCGGTCGTGATTTCGGGTGCTATTCTATTGTCCATTGGCATTGTCATCTTTATTCTACCTAACATCGTGGGTGTTTTTCGGACGTTGAGCGGTGTGGAACTGCCGTTCACGACGCGCGCACTTTTGTGGATTGCAGACGTGGTACGTGGACGCGGCGTCATCATCCTCGCTGGACTTGTCGGCGCCGTTATCGGATGGACATTCCTTCGTCGCATGAATCCGGTGAAGCGTGTCACGCACGAGATCACCCTGCATCTTCCCATTCTAGGATCGCTCGCGCGTAAAACGCATCTCGCGCACTTTACGCGACTTCTCGGAACGTTGTTGAAGAGCGGTATGCCCATAAGTGAGGCGATTCCAATCACGGCGACGGTCATCTCGAACGTACGGTATCGGGCATTGTTTACTCCGATGGCGGCCGCGATCAAGGGCGGCGACACGCTTTCCTCATTTTTTGAAAAATATCCAAAACGCTTCCCGCCAATCCTTCGCCGCATGGTGCACGTGGGAGAGGAAACAGGAACGCTTGGAGACATGCTCTTGTCGCTTGCGGAATTTTATGAGGAAGAAGTTTCCGACACGACAAAGAATCTTTCAAACCTTCTCGAGCCGGTTTTGTTAGTATTTATCGGATCGCTTGTGGGCATTCTCGCGCTTTCCATTCTGTCTCCGATCTACCAAATTGTGGGGAATATATGAGGGCGTTGCGCGGCTTCACCATGATTGAAGCGTTGCTCGTGATAGCCATTGTTGTTGTGATCTTTGCGTTTTCCCTTGAAGCGGCGGCGAGCATTCAGCGTGTTTCCGAGGGGCAAGGAGGCGTTGGGGCCGTTCGTGATGCGCTGACACTTGCGTCCGAGCGTGCGCGCTTAGGTGTCGCACAGACGCCGTGGGGGGTGTATCTTGATTACGATGATGACACGCGCGAGGCCGAATCCGCGACCGTGTTTGCGGGTCCCTCTTATGTGTTGCGAGACACGACATATGATCTTCTCGTGTCACTGCGCCCCGCGCTTCATGTGCAAAACGCAACGTTGAGCGGCGTGCTTCCCTCGAGTGGATCCGATCACGAAATCGTTTTTAGTCCTCTGAATGCCGTGACAACCCAGTACGGAGACGTCACGCTTGAAAGTAGCAATGTCCAAACACTACTCCATATTTCTTCCTTTGGGACGGTTGTTGAACCGTGAGGCGCGAGGAGCATTATTGCTCGAGGCGCTTGTTGCGATAGGTGTCGCGGCTCTGTTTTTTACGTCTCTTATCGCCATATGGATGACGCAAACGTTTTCGGACGCGAAAGGACGCGATCGTCTCGAGGCCATGTTTCGCGCAAAAGAAGGCGTTGCCGCATTAGAGAGCATGGATTTTGGCGAGCTGACTGTCGTCTCAAATGGCGCTGTTGCCTTTGCTAACAACCGATGGTCGATTGCAGGATCCGGACCAGAAGATTTGGGGAGTGGCATGACACGATCGGTTTCTGTCGCAAGTGTGAATCGGGATGCGAATTGTCTCTACACGGCAAGCGGTGGCACAACCGATCCAGATTCGTTTGCGCTTTCTTCGACGGTGGACTGGACAGACGTGTCTGGAACAGCCCGCTCATTCACCACAGGCAAACTGCGCACGCGCTATGATGATCCGCAAGGGGACTGTTTTAAACCGGAGCAGTCGGCGCAAGTGCAATTCGATCTTTCAGAGGCCAACTGGCACGGACAAAAACAGTTGCGCGAGGTATACATCCAAAACACGGGCAGCGACGCGGTTGTGATCGATAAGATGACGCTTACATGGTCCAACAGCCGCAAGATTCAACAAGTGTTTCTCTCTGAGACAAAGGTATGGTCGTCCTCGGGTCCTGGAACGCCTTCGGGCGATCAATCCTCTGGCACCGTGCTCGATATTCAGGACGAAACGCTGGGTGTGTCTGAAACAGAGGAAATGCACAAGACACAATTCTCGGGAAACATGATTGGTGCGACTGTAACGATTGACTTGGAGTTTTCTGACGGCTCAACACTTTCAAGCGGGCCGTTTGATCCCGAGGAGGAGGATTAATATGTCCGGTACACGCAACATGCGAGGACTCACGCTCATTGAGACGGTCATCTATCTTGCGATTGTCGCGATCATCATCCCTGTGTTTACCGTTTTGGCGCTGCAAAGTATGGAAGGCATCTCTGGGGCAGTTGCAAAGGGCCATGTGGAGGATGCAGGGCTTGCAACGCTTGGCGTGTTACAGCACGAACTGACGGAAGCGTCTTCTGTGGTCGTCTCTGCCTCAACACTTGGGAGCGCGTTTAGCACGCTGGTCTTTAAGGACGCGAGCGGCACGACGGTGACCGTGGACGCACCGCAAAACACGGTGACGCGTTCAAACACGCAGATTTCTATCCGACGGCTGTGTCTCCAAAAGGGAACCGAGACGGTGTGGCTCACGGATCGCGATGTGGAGGTTGTCGCGTGGCAGGTGGACGCGGTCAGAAACAGTGCGGCCGCATTAACGGGTATCCGTATTTCGTGGACGATGCGTCCTGTCAATCCTGCTTCCGATGCGTATCGGCAAGGCGCTTTTTCTTCCACGACGACGTTTGATCTTTTTCCTCAAACAGTCGAAGAATAACACGCATCTATGCCAAAAGGTGTTGTCCTACTTCTGTCGGTCATGATTGTTGGAAGCGTTGTGCTTGCCATGGCGCTCGCGGTGTCTTTGGGCACGGTGGGGCGCACGACGACGACGCTTCATGTTGCCCAAGCGTTTGAAGCACGAACGCGGGCAGGGAGTTGTTTCGATGAAGCGCTGATTTGGTTTGCGTCGGACGCAAACTGGTCTGCAACGAGCGTCACGACGCTAGAGGGAACGTGTACGGTGACCGTTGCGAATCTCGGCGGGAACAGTCGCGAACTCACGATCAATGCGAGCGAGGACAATGTGTTTTATGGGATGGAAGTAACGCTCATGGTTGATCCTGTTGCGGTGCTCACGGTGACGGAAACGTTCTAGAGCTCATCTCAAAAATACTTCATGGCTCATGTTGAATCAGTTTTGGCTGCAAAACGTTCAGATCTCGTCGTCATAATACCATTATGACTCCCTCGATCTTCACGTTTTTCGCTCAAAACTGTTTTCAACATGACGCAAAATTATTTTTGAGATGAGCTCTAGAGGAGAAAGTGGGTAACGAGGAGTGCGAGGACAAGGAATGGGCCGAAGGGGATAGCGTCTGTACGCTTTTTTTGTTTGGTCAAAAGAAGGACTGCGGCAAAAGCGCCGCCTACAATGAACGCAAGAGCGAGTGCCGGCCAAACTTTCCAAACGCCCAAGGTGACGCCCAAAAGCGCGCCCAACCAAATGTCTCCTTCGCCCAACCCCTTTTTGTTTGTTAAAAGAAATGGAATTAGGAGCAAAGCAGCGCCAACCCAGAGCCCGAGTGCACGGTGCAGGAATGTTGCTTCAGGCGTTGGCCACAGGAGAAAAACAACGATAAGCGTCAACGTGAGAGGGAGTGAGACGAGTCCGGAGAAGAGGTCCTTCGCGGCGATGTAAAGCGACACGCCGATCAACAGGAGATCGCGCAGGAAGAAAGACATGTTGCGGGATTCTAGAAAATGGATTGTGGCGAAGACGAGTCCGAGTGCGCCAAGAAGCTCGAGGAGCACATGCCACGGAACCTCGCGACGCTTGCAACAACGCGTTTTGCCGCGGCGACAAAGGCAACTGAAAATTGGGATGAGATCTGTTGCGTTAAGTGATGCGCCGCAATAATCACAGTGGGACGTCCCTCGTTTCCATGATTCACCTTTTGTTTGTCTCCACGCAAGGCAATCGAGTGCGCTTGCGAGAAGGGCGCCTATGAATCCGGCGAGGATGAGAAGAATGACCGTCATGTTTGTTTTCTTGAAACATCATATCAGAGCGCAAGGGTAAAAGAATAAGCGCCCGGTCTTAGGAGACTGGGCGCGCAGGCACGATGTGACGTTGAAATGGTTGGCACCGGACTGGCGAATGACCACTCAATACAGGAGTGTGTGTGTTTTGTCAATAGAAATACGCCCGAGGAGTGCTCGGGCGTACGAGAGGGTATGGGGAAGGCTAGCGTGCCAAGGAGTAGATGGCAAAACGGCGTTCGGAAGAGGCGAGGACAACGCTGGATAGGCGGAGAATATAAATGGTGCGGTGGCTCTGTGTCAATAAAAATATAGACGCCAGGGATTGCCATGGCGTCGAGCAGACTGGCTTGGTTAAGCGCGGAAAGCTCTACTGGGATCGAGTCGAGTAAGCGTCGCGTGAGTCTATGCGTATATATAACAGGAGCTTTCAAAACGCGTCAATGGTCTCCCAAAAACAAAACAAGCCCGGAGGCTTGCCCTGTTCTTATTGTGCTGGCTGCGCTTGTGCGGACGCGCGCGCGGCTTCAATCAATGCTTTGCGCCGATTGCTGATGCGCACCACCTTCTGCTTATCTCCCGTGATCAACCCTTTTTCGACAAACAGGTTATGCACGGTCTCGCTTGGCTGTGCGCCAACCCCCAACCAATAACGGATGCGGTCTTCTTTCCACACGACCGTCTTTGGATTGGATGTTGGGTTATAGTGCCCGAGAATTTCCAAATGTCGCGAGCGGGGGGATCGGGTTTTTTCCTGTACGATCAGGCGGAACGAAGGGGCATTTTTTCGGCCAACGCGTGTAAAACGAATGGATAACATGGATTGCGGACTAATCGTGAGTATGAGGCATGTGTGACTTGTGGGAAGAGACTACATGATTTGGCCTGTTTTTGTCAATGGTATCGTTACCCTCTCGCGACACGTTGACAGAAGGCGCCAACTTTGTTAGTTTGGATGCGGGTTTTACGCCCACCGAGTTCATCGTGGAACTTCAAATTCAAAGACAAATTGCGCTTGCCGTTTTGGGCTTCCGTACAAGTGAGGAAGCATGGGAATACGGACGAGATTTGGAAGATCAAGGTGCCGGCGACGACGCGATGGTGATTGAGAACACCGGCGTTGGAAGCGGCTATGCATTCGACCCGCGCGTGCCAAAGGCGGGACGCATGAGCTTCGACACCCGCATTTTGCGCAGCGCCGGGCCAAACATCCGGTTTGTCCGGACGCTCGAGAAGCTCAATCGACGCGATGT
>CAZDJC010000025.1:0-6913 GCA_964505655.1 uncultured Gammaproteobacteria bacterium | reverse complement strand
GCCCTGCAAAAAAATGCGTGAGTCCTCCGAGACAACATCCTTTTCCCAATACCCAACATCCACAAGCATTTGAAATGGCATGGAGTGAGACGAAAACGTCCACAAACGCTCGGGGCGCGCCAATTCACCAAACAGCCAAAAGGTTGTACCAAACGCGGAAATCCGCACCCACGGAGGCGATTCCCAGATGTTGTTGTTGTACAGAACGACCGGTTGGTAGCTTGCGCGCAGCGGGTTTTTGACGGTCGCGAAACGATGTGTGAGATAGGAGAAATAGAAGGGGTGCGCGATGGTGTCAATGTCAAAGGCAGAGGCCATGACCCGCTCGAATGGAATTCTGTGCTCGCGCAAGCGCTTCTCGACAATCGGCCCCGCCCACGCCAAGTTGGATCCTTTTCCCGGCATTTCATCTGACAAATGATCCGGGTGCTCCGTGATGATCACATCAAAAAACGTGCGCCCATATTTTTTTTGTATAAGACGCGCCACGCGCGCAAAGTGATCGTGCACGCGCGCTTCTCCGGCCAACACAATAATCAGCCGATCGTTCGGGTAGTGACATTGCGAGAGCCGTCGCAGTGTCGCGTCCACCATAGACAGCGGCTCTTTGACCATGGGGAGAAAGATAACGTGGTAGTACTCGCGCCAGTCCATGACATCGTGCTCTAGGCGCTCCATCCAGTCTTGTCGCGCCGCCTCGCGATACATACCCCATGCGTGTAACACGTAGACAATAAAGTAGAGCACGCGGTACATCCAGTACAAATCAAACACGATCACGAACGCGATCGCGACGACGGGAGCAAAGAGTGAGAGCAATATGGCTACGAGCAGCGTGAGCCAAATAAGCAGTCCTGGAATCACTTCGTATTTCCTGTGCGTGCCGTACATCATGCCTCCGAGCATAACGCAGGAGAGTGACTTTCACAACGGTTCATTGACAATCGGTGTGACATATGTTAACTTGCAATCGTTTTAGCCATACTGTGCTCCTCTAACCATCCTGTGCTGCTGACCAATATAACGCTCACTGCAGCGGCGTCTTCGCGGCTCACTCCTGTGGGCCGCATATTTTTTTCAAAAACAATAGACCTTTTCACAGGTCTATTGTTGTGTGATCACTAGCCCTGACTAATATCGCTTCGTAATTTCGCAAGGAATTTCTTGGCGTGTTCTTGCCCACCCAAGCCAAAAGCCAATCCGCCGGCAATCGCGAGCATCGCCACGAGTCCCGTCGTAATCGTCTGCAATAACTGCGTGGCAATACCTAACTGCTGAAGTGCCGCGACAAATGCAAACAGGAAAATTGCCCATTTTGCAATGCCCGCAAGCAACCGCTCCCCGCCCAATTTCGCCGCGCGCACCGCCTTCTCCACCACCTCAAACACGAACGATCCAAGCACGATCCCCACAAGGAGAATAATCACCGCCACGATCGCGTTTGGAATGTAGGCGACAACTTCATTCAAGAATGATGTGATTTGTGTCCAACCCAAAATGTCCGCAGCCGCAATCAAGAACACAATGATAATGAACCACTTCACGATCCACCCCAATAATTCCGCAACACGGAGATCGAGACCAGCTTTTTTGAACACCTCACGCACGCGCACTTTCTCCATGAGGTCGTCAATGCGCAACGCGCGCACGATCTTTTCTACAACCACGCGCAATGCCCACGCAATAATAAGCCCCACGATAAACACAACAACGGCGCCCAAAAGCACCGGCAGAAACACGATCACCTGCAACCACAAATCTTGAAATGTGGTTTGCACAATGCTCAATGCGTCTTGTTCCATAGAATAATGGTTTGTGTTCGCCCCTCACAGGTGGACAAAGGCAGAGTACACGGGTGTGTCTTCCAACGGCTCCACCGAAATATCTGTGACTGACGCCATCGGTGGCCCTTTGTGACACCACGCAACAAGCTCATCGATCGCCTGTTGAGATCCCACGGCATGCGCCTCGATTGTTCCATCGGCTCGATTTCGGACAAATCCTCTTACATCAAGCCCCACGGCACGCTCATACAACGCATTGCGAAACCCTACACCTTGAACACGTCCTGTGATGCGAATGCGAACAGCTAATAATTGCATACAGTATAGCACCGCTGTGGAGAATGAGGGGGAAAACTGTGGATAAAAGCCATCTATCCTATATTTGGCTCGCCTTGGTAGTCCGGATCAATCGGAATCGCGGTTTCAATCGCTTCACGAAGCTCATCTTTGAACACAAAAACGGGTAGGCCGTGAATACCCGCAAGCGTATTGACAAGCACCGCCAAACCACGCGTCGCTGTGAATGAATTCGAAAACGTCGAAACGAACCAGCGCTTCACTTCCCCAAAGCCGCCCGCCATATCAACAGCATCCTGTATGGCGCGAAGATAATGCTCGGACGGGATTTTCTGAACGAGAATCGTCGACAGAACAACCGCCCGTGCATCCTCTTTGATACAGACTTGAATGCCGTTGTCATGAAGCTTCGTGACAAGATCCATGCAATTATGAAAGCGAATTATGGAGTTCAATGTGCTCTTTTTGAAGAATCTCGTTCAAGAATCGGTCGGAAATCTCTTTGCGATACAGATACTCTTCCGTGGGCATCACGGTGTAATTCAATTCATACCCCAAAGCCGCTTCAAACTGCTCCACGCGCGCCTTCAAGGCCTTTGTTTCGGGGGAACCGACAATGAGCATGTCCGTTTCGATATCATGATTGCCCACAAACGAGCCGGTCAACACAAGCACTTGAATCGGTTGTTCATCTACAAGGGAACGAACAAGTTCTTGTTGCATCATCGCATTTGCCTTGAAAAACAGTCCGCGCAATTCTTCAAAGACAGGAAATTGTGTGTTCACGGAATAATATTTTCTGCGATCCGTTTTTCCGTCTTCCTGCACCGTGCCCTCTTTTTCTTCGAGAAGGCCGAGTTCCATGAGATTGGCAACTTCACGACGCACCGAGTTGAGCTGTGCGTCAATTTTTCTTGTAAGTTCGCGAACAAAGTACTGCTTCGATGGGTCCTTCAAAAACAACTGCATCAGACGCGAACGCGTCTTTGAACCAAATAACTGTTCAATGCCGAACCGTTCCCGTGTGTTTTGCGTTGTCATAAAAATAAGGAGATCTTCTTGGGCTCCCCCTGTGTGGTAGTATGTTACTGAACAGGGGGTATTTATGCAATATGGAAAGTGAACGCCTCGAAATAAAAGCCGCTTCAAAGGAAATCCTCCACGGAACCCCCGCTGGAAACATCGCACTCCTCTCCATTCCCCTCGAACACAAAAATGGGTATGTGTTTGCGTTTGCGTACATTGAGAAGGCATCCCGCGTTGCGGCGCCCCTCATGGCGCTCATGCGCGAGTCCGCCGAGCGCTTGGCGCGACATCTCGACCAACGGAGTCATCTCCAACATCGTTTTGAACAAGCGTTGCAATCTTTGAACGACGACATGGCGCATCTTGCCGATGCGCAGCCGTTTGATCCACTGCACTTGCACGCGGCGTTTGGAGTCTTGCAAGAGCAAACATTTGTTCTAACAGGCGCCGGCAACATCACATTGCTTTTTTTGCGGCGCACGCCTAAGCAACACGTCCGATTCTACGACCTCATGCATAACCTTGCTTCCGAAACCGGTCCGCGCACAACAGACAAATTTTTTTCGACCGTCATGGACGGCGTGCTTGAGCCCGATGATGTGCTCATCGTAGGGAGCGAATCCTTCTCGCGATACGTCAATCTTGAGGAAGCACACCCGCTTTTCACCACACTGCCTCCGTCAAGCGTCTTGGAAACCATTGAGGCACGCTTTCCCGCGTACGCGCATGTTGGCCTCATGGTCTTCCAAATCAAACCGGAAAAAGAGATGCTGACGGGCTACGCGCATCTATTGGGCGCCAAAGAAAGTCTCGACTCCTTCTCCGATGTCGTCACGGAAACGGACACCGTGTTGTCTCTTGAAAAACCACACTTCCAACAATCGTTTGCGCGGCTTGTGGCGCTCGTGAGGCGGGGATCGTCACAAGAGCGCATGGAGTTTCTGCGCACAATCTTGAGCCGCCTATGGAAAATTGCGCGCGCTATTGCCGCTTCCATCGTTCATGTCGTGAGCAATGTGTTTGTCTCCGTGTGGTCGCTGTCAAGCGCCGCTACGCACCGTGGATCTTCGCGAAAACGCGCCTTGCATCACACCGCAAGCATCTGGAGTCGGACATGGAAGCTCGTCGTCTCACGCTTCAGAAGACTCTCGATGTCGCATCGCCTCTCACTTGTGGGTATCGCGGCCGTTGCCATCCTGCTCGCGGGAAGTGTCTGGAGTTTGCGCGCACATGGCGTAGCGCGCGCGCAACAAACCGCGTTTGAGGCATCCCTCGCCGCGATCGAATCCAAGCTGCAAAGCGCAGAGGCAAGTTCAATTTACGGCGACGAACCCGCCGCTTTGCGCGCATTGCGTGAGGCTGAAGGGTCGCTTGCATTGCTCCAAACAACCAAGCAAACAAATCTCGAAGCGTTGGCCACAGCACGCGCGCGCATCAACGAACAGCTCATGCGCCTTCGCCGTGTCGAAGCGCCAAACGTCACGCGCGTTAACATTCCAACAAACGATGCATGGTTGACAAATGGCACGCTTGTCATT
The DNA here is from genome assembly GCA_964505655.1 of uncultured Gammaproteobacteria bacterium. Lineage (GTDB taxonomy): Bacteria > Patescibacteriota > Patescibacteriia > UBA9934 > UBA11717 > 2-02-FULL-53-10. Next base: position 2,268 of record CAZDJC010000025.1, on the reverse strand, counting down.
CATTCAAGCGGGCGCGCCTCCCGCATCGAAAACGGACAACTTGTCTCCACAAACATTGTGAACGCAGGCGGCGTCACGCCAACATTCGGTACGTGGTACAAACAGGACGCTGTGTTTGTGACCGGCCAACAAAGTCTCGCACGTTACCGGAGCACGGAAGGATCCATCCAATCCGTGTCCATGAATGCCGTTGAGCGCGAACTCGCTCAAACGCGTGCGATCTTCCACTACGGCGATCGCCTCTACGTCATGACGCCCGAAACCTCGCAAATCTACCGACACCAACTTATTGACGACGCCGATTACGGACCGGGAACACCGTGGTTTTCGGACGCCACCGACCTTACACAAGCAAAAGCACTCGCCGTGGACGGACAAGTTTGGATTGGCGAGCCTACGCGCATCCGTCGCTTCGACCGCGGTGCAGAAATTGGCTTCCCCCAAGAAACCATCGATCCTCCGCTTTCAAACATTGTGGCACTTTGGACAGATGTTGACTCACCATACGTATACGTGGTCGACGCAGGCGAGCGCCGTTTGGTCGTTGTGAACAAAGAAACACATGCGACCGTGACGCAGTACGTTGATGATGCATTCAAAGACGCAACTGCGTTGTTTGTGCGTCCAGATACAAAAACAGCTTCCATCGTAACGCCTTCGGCCATCCTGTCGTTTTCAATCCGCGAGTAAAGTGAGCGGGTCGGATACATACTTGACGAATAAGATCCTTCGTCATACACTCCCCCCGAACAGTATGTTCACCGCAGACAACGGGCGGAGCCCACATGGGCTCCATAAATCCCGTCGAGGGAAAACACGAGCGCCGTTATTTGGATAGCGCGCTCTCACACCCGTCTGTGCGCAGACGTTTTTTGTTTGCGATTCACTCTTAACCTAAAGGTCGAAACCCTATGCCAAAATCTCGTATTCAAAAGGAGGCAATCGTGGCACGTCTCGCGAAGCTATTTCAAGACGCAAAATCCGTCGTGTTCGCGGAACAAAGCGCGCTCACCATGAAAGACATGGATACCCTGCGCGCCAAGGCACGCAAGGAAGGCGTGAAGGTACTCGTCACAAAGAAAACCCTCACCACGCTTGCGGCAATTCAGGCGTCTCTCAAAGACGTCGACGTCCGCACGCTTCCAAAAAGCATCATGACGGTTGTGGGTCTACAAGACGAAATTGCGCCTGCGCGGCTTGTCGCAGAACTTGCAAAGAAGCATGACACCGTGCGCATTGTGGGCGGCGTCTTCGAAGGCGCGTTCACAAGTCAGGAGCGCATGGTCGCCCTCTCCAAACTCCCAAGCAAACAAGAATTGCTCGGACAGTTGGTGGGGACACTCGCGGCACCTATGACCGGCTTTGCGCGCGTTCTCTCGGGCAACTTGAGCGGACTTGTCACAGTGCTCAAACGCATTCAAGAACAGAAAGCATAACTACATTCCTATGGCAGATGAAAACGTGAAAGTCGAAGGCGCTTCTGTGGAAGTGCCCGAGAAATTCAAGAAACTCGTATCGGAGATTGAGAGCATGTCCGTGTTGGACCTCTCGGAACTCGTGCACATTTTGGAGGATAAGTTCGGTGTCAGCGCTGCGGCGCCCATGATGATGGCAGGTGCAATGCCTGCGGCGGGAGACGCGGGCGCGCCTGCAGAAAAGACATCGTTTGATGTGGAATTGACGGCCGCCGGCGGTTCCAAGATCAACGTCATCAAAGTTGTGCGTGAGGTCACCGGCCTTGGACTCAAAGAAGCCAAAGATATGGTTGACGGAGCGCCAAAGGTGGTGAAAGCAGATGTTGCGAAAGCAGAGGCCGAAGAGATCAAGAAAAAGATTGAGGATGCAGGAGGTTCGGTCGCGTTAAAGTAAGTTCACACAAAAACAGCCTGTCCGGCTGTTTTTGTTTTATGGCGATGTGATTGCGATGGAAGATATTGGCCAATCAACCATGTCATTGCGAGGAGTGGAGGTTGGAGATTAGAAATTGGGGGTTGGAAATTTGGGATGAGTCAGGTTATGTCATTGCGAGCGTAAGCGAAGCAATCTTGGCTGGTACTTCGTGAAGAGATTGCTTCGTCGTATAACTCCTCGCAATGACTGTATTTTACTTCCAACTTTTATTTGACTGCATGGCAAGGTAACGATACCGTCAAAATAACAATCCTAATTGTTTCAAAGCAAATCCGTCTTATCCGGACCCTTGTGAACTCACCGTGCCTGTCGGACTCCCGACGGGCAATTTGTTTACAGGGAGCATGATCCATAGTA
>CAZDJC010000024.1:0-7233 GCA_964505655.1 uncultured Gammaproteobacteria bacterium | reverse complement strand
ACTACAACCAATCGACCGCCAGATTTTAGCAGACGTTTGGCTTCTCCGACAACTTCGAGACGACACTGGAGCTCCGAGAGTGCGCCTACAAGCAGAACAATGTCGGCTATTTCATCATCAAGCGGCACGCCGTTTTCCGCCTGCGCATTTCCCCAAACGGGAGATATGTGGCTGTGTCCCAACGTTCTGGAACGCCCGCGAATACTATCAACCGCAGGACGACGCACATCAACGGCATACACTCTTCCCTCTTTGCCTACTTGCTCCGCCGCAGGAAATGTACACACGCCGTGATACCCGCAATGCAAATCAACGACTGTGTCTCCGTTTTTCATGCCTGTCGCTTGATGGAGTGCGTATGGATCAAAGAATGCTGTTGATGTAACAAGGCGCATACTAGATTCTTTGCGGTCGCAATAATGGTCCCGTTAGCCATGTCAGAAATACAAAGTGAAGATTCGTCATGACCATCAAACCGATAAAGATGATAACAACCCCCACGAGACGATAGAGTGACGAGGACCCTCCCCATGTGGCAAACTTTGTTTCTGCCCATGAGGACGGTCCGAGTAACTCAAGCACACCATTTACTCGCCAGACAATAACAAATCCGATGGCAGAAATGATAAACCCTAAAATAATTCGAACGATCCAGCTCACATGATGTTTTCGGGGATGCTGTTATTATATCAGCCCTCTCCCCTAGACGAATCTACCCAATTTGTCAAAGATGCTCTGTGAATAACTTTTCGGGCATCAGGCCGCGGGCTCACATACAGGAGCAGACATGCTCGGCTCTCGCACGAAACGAAAGACAACGAAACTGATCGCCACGAGGATCGCGAGTGAAAACATTGCAAAACGATATTTTGTCGCCTCTCCAAGTGAAGCAAAAACAAGAATCGTCATGCTCCAAACAAGCGGCCCAAGAACAGAGGCAAACCGCTCAAACAAAACGTAAATGCCAAAAAATTCTCCTTGCCGTTCTGGCGGCACGATGTGAGAGTAAAAAGCACGCGAGAGCGCGAAGAGAATGCCAAACGCAAAACCGTTCAACCCAACCATCGCCATGAATAAGCTCGGGTTAGTCACGAAGGAAAAGATGCCAATAAACACCGCCCACACACCGATAAATGTCGACACGGCGCGGCGCGTACTCTTTAAACGGCGCGCTATCCAAGGACTTATCAAGGCGCCAATAACCGCAAGGAGCAAACCAAGAATAAACGCCATCGTTTTTTGCTTATCGTCCAAACCACCGACTTTTTCAAGATAGAGTGAAGCAAAGAGTTGGAGAGTCAAAATCGCGTCTGCAAATAAATAGTACGTGATGAGATAGGCAAGAACTCCCGGGAATTGCTTTATGCGACGCAGACTCTGAAGTGTTTCACGAAATGACCACCCTACCGACGCTTTACTCTCCCCGGCTTGGCGTCCTTGCCGATCTTTCAAGAAAAACAACATTGGCAGAGAGAAAAGAAGAAAAAGAAGTGCGGCAATTAAGAATGTGCCTCCGCGTCCCGTCGCACCAAGCAACTCAAACTTCCCTTGAGCGATTGGGAATACGAGGAGCAAACCAATAATGTTGCCAAGTTGCCCTGCCGCCATGCCCAATCCAGACAGTTTTTCTTTTGTCCTGCCGATCGCAAAGTCATGAATAAAGGAGCTATAAAACGCGAGACTTGCCTGGTAAAAGTATTGGAATAAAAAATAAAGTATAACAACGAGCAACAATGTGGAAGAGGTAAAGACCGTACTACGTATTGCGGTAAAACCGAGCAAGAACAACGAAGCTATCGCGAGAAGTGAAAACGTGATTAAAAATGGTGTGCGTCTCTTGATACGATCGGACACTGCGCCAAAAGCCGGAAGAGTAAAGAGCAAAACGATCGTCGAGAGCGCCACTGGCACGCTCACCCAAATGTCTGAGACGTTGTGATCCTGGACAAACCAAAGCGTAAAATAAAAAGAGACATTCACAAATGCAAGGGAGTTCGCAAAATCATAGGAAGCCCAAAGCCAAATGCTTCTCTTCGGGACTTGCGGTGAGTTGGGATTATGTTGATTCATACAATACACTTGCTCAACAAGATGAAGGATACATCCATATTCATTTGCAGGAAATTAACTGCTCCACACAGCATACTCGCCGCGCGTCCTGCCCGCCGAAGCCTTGGCGAAGACGAGAGCAGTCCAATTTGAAAAAGTTACATTTGGTGCGGACGAGAGGATTTGAACCTCCACAGGGCGAACCCCACCAGCCCCTCAAGCTGGCGCGTCTACCATTCCGCCACGTCCGCGTGTGCGCAAGCGTATGTTAAATAACTCGCGCTGTCAATCGTTGACAGTCGCTCCGCAATCCGATAGCGTAAGCACGGAATCCACATGGAACCTGTCCTTTTGAGATGCTTTGGTGTTCATGCGTACCACGTCGCGCACGTTGCTTCTCATGCGTTCGTTGCGCTCATTCCAGATCTCCGTTGCGTCCCTCTCAAATTCGTGGGTCATCAGCCTATTCATCGCGACGAGTATCCATATGAGGTCGTCCCTCCGGCGCATGAAAAACGATTCGCGAGGATGCGTGCGGAATGTACAGCATGGGTTTTGGCAAATAAAGATGCCGTCGAGTGGGATCTCGAGGAGCGTCTCACCGAAGATTCCGAGTCCATTCCGTCAGACGACGCTCTCTTCCGGCCACATGTTATCAGACACGAGCGCTGCCTTATCGTGATGCCTTCTCGCATCACGCTTGAATTGCGGCCGAGCACACATCAATTCTGGCTCGACCTCCGCGCAACATTCGCGTCTTTGCGCATCGTTCTCCTTCTGCAAGGGGTCCGCACAGACGTGTTAGATACCTTGTACATTTCCTTGATGGAATTGAAGAATGTGCCCGCGGGCATTGCAGACTACCCTCATTGTCTCGAACAGCCAGCGCCCGTGCTTGGTCGCACCTTCGCAAACGCGTTTTACGCTTCAAGAGGCTAATCTGCCTCTTGAGTTTTTTTATTTGCGATGATATGTTCGTGGCGCTCGTGATGAGAACATGCGCGCGTAGCTCAGTTGGTTAGAGCGTCTCGTTTACACCGAGAAGGCCAGGGGTTCGAATCCCTTCGCGCGCACCAACAACGAACTCAACGGTTTCGAGCAATCAAATACTATGTAGAAACAGTCGGCGGGAGGCCGTCTGTTTTGTTTTTATCTCAACATACACAGCATCGAACTTTCCAACCCACGCATACTGTGGCAAACTCAACAGAGGATACACATGCGAACACAACAGATCGCACACCTCAAACCAGACATTGGCGATCGATGGGGACGCTTGCTGCAAGGACCATATCTCATGGGGCTCGTCGAACACACGGATGGACCTCATACGAGTGAGCTTGCGCCAAATGCAACGTTTTTCGAACGCGGAGATCCACAATTGAAAGATCTCATTCGCGACGCAGCGCCTGTCATGTGGCGTCGCACGGATGCGTGGCACGAGCTCATGGACGCACGCCGTCAAGGTCGTCCGTACGACCCCGCCATCCTCGCGTGCAATACCGTGGATCTATTGCACAGACAGCATTTCGAGCGATTCCCGCTCATCCCTGCCATCATCGAACTTGCAGAACGCACCGGCATCCATACGGAGTCGGCACTCGTTCTGTGCGTGCTGTGGGACATTCACGAAGCGCAGACTCCTTCTTGAGACACATTCGCGGCCGCCCAATTTCAAGGCGACCGTGGTTTTTTCTATTGACATAACCCGCCTTTTTTGCTAGGATTTTTCTGCCATGGTTGCACCAGTGCGAAATACAAACACCACAGAAACACGCAGAAGCAAAGCGTATAGCATCGCCGCTTTCATCGCAGTCATCGCATGTCTCGCGTTCATCTACACCGTGAGCGGAGCACTCCTTGGCATCCCGTGGACATGGGCGGCACGAGGTGATGTACGGATCCTACTCACTGCGATCACATGGTCGCCCGTTGTCGTAATCGTCCTTTTCATTTGGGGATGGCTCTGGCACAGTTCATACAAGAATTCGCGTAGTAACGGCCAAAGAGGATGGGAAGAACTCCTCATTGCCGCGCTTCCCTTCATCTGGTTCGGAAGCCCAGTTATTTGCAACGCCGCGTCTCTCCTCGCGCATGCGGCCGGATGGAACGATGTGGCCGCCTTCCTTTTTAAGTACCGGTTCAAGGCGTTCATCGCCTTCTTGCCTGCCGTGGTAGCGCTCGGAATCTTGCGGCTACTCATTTCCTTTGCGTGGGAATACCTCTCGGAAAAAATGTTGCCCTCCAACTCCACGCCTTTCTAGCTCATCGCCCCGCAGACCCGGGGCGATTACGTTTGCGTTTTTAAAACATGCGTTCTTTCCCGACAATCACTTGAAGCGCCGCGGGTTCCGTTTTGCAAGAAAATTCCTCTCCCTCAAGCGTGATGCCATCCGCCTCCACACGAACCGCTTCACTAAAAAGGAGGTCGAACTGTTTCAAAGGCAGGCAACTGACCGTCGCCTCTTTGTGAAAACGGCGCGGCACTTGTGTCGTAATGACAACCTCGAGCGCGCCGTCGGTCGGGTCTGAAACGGTAGTGCCGTCATCCCCCCTCACTTCCACCAAATTACGCACGGCAACGTCACCGCGTCGCTCCGTCAACACATCAAATTTTTTTCCGCAACGCACCACAACGCGCGCGTTTGAAAACTTCACACCGGTAAAAAATCGGAACTCGTTAATGCGTCCGGCGTCAATGCGCTCGATGTTGCGCTTCGCAAGCACGTCGCATGCGTCCATGCCGCGTGGCACGCCAAGCATCCGCGCAAAACTGTTTTGCTCTCCAAGCGGAATGATCCCCAATACTGCGCCCGTCTCCACCACCGCATTTGCCACTTTGTGGATGGTCTCATCGTTCCCCACTACCACAACCGTCTTCACGCCGCCTGCAACTTCACTCTGAATCAATTCGTCCGGGTGTCGAAACAGCGCAAGGCGTACAATTTTTCCCTGCAAACCCAAATCCGTCACGCGCGCCTCCACAGCCGCAAGCTCCTTCTCAAACTTACGCTCCTGTACGAAATCATCGTACACGTAACAGTACATGGCCGTGCATTACGCTTTGACGATTTCGGACTCGCGCATGTCGAGCAGTTCTCCCGCTCCCTCCGCACTCATCGCCACGCGCCCGTTCATGTGACATCCCGCCACCATCGAAATCACACGCGCCTCCACATCCCCCTCCACGCGCGCCGACGCCGATAACTCCAACCGCTCCGCCACCTTCACATTCCCCTTCACGGTCCCTGCGATGAACGCGTTTTGCGCACTCACATCCGCCTCAATGCGCGCGCGCTCCCCCACCGTCATGTTGCCGCTTGTGGCTACATGACCACTCACGTTCCCCTCAATGATCACGTTTCCCTGACTCGTAAAATCCCCCTCCACTTTCACTCCCTCCGCGATAATGGTCTCCCCTCCCTGACCTGATTTTTTTAAAACGGACATAGCAAACGCATTACATTTCTTGAATAGATGGTACGTCTAAGAGTTGAAGAACGTTATGCAACGTTACCAAAACCGCTTCGCATAATGCAAGGCGCGCGGAGGTGCCCACCGCATCCGCTTCATCCAAAATGCGCACCGATTCGTAGTATTTCGAGAACGCCTGCGAAAGCTCGAAGCCAAATTGCGCGATGTCAGAGAGGGACAAACGTTTCGCGGCGTCGGCAATCACGGAGGGAAAGCGCGCGATGAGTCGCACAAGAGGCCGCGCGGCCGATGAAAGCGCAGACGCTTCTGCGTCCGGTTTTACGGACGCCTTTTTGATGAGACTCTCGATACGCGATGCCGTGTAGAGAAGATACGGACCCGTTGCTCCTTCAAATGCCAGCGATGCATGCATATCAAAGATGATGTCTTTTTTTGGATCCTGTTTGGCCATTGCAAACCGCATCGCCGCAAACGTGATGGCGTGTGCCGCTGCTGCAACGCGCGACTCTGACCAATCCTCGTGCTTCGCGCGCGTTTCCTTTTCCGCAAGCGCCCGCACCCCGTCGCGGACCGTTTCATAGCGGATCACATTTCCCTTGCGCGATGCCATGACTCCCTCGGGCAATGTCACAAAGTTGTATGACAGATGCTCATGTGCGCCCTCTACGCCCATGCGCGTGAGCGTTGCAAACAGTTGGCGCATCGCGAGCGACTGCCGTTCGTCCACCACGATGAAACTGCGATCGAGGTTGTAGTCCTTCGTTTTTCTAAGCGCGAGCGCCAAATCTTTTGCGTTGTACAATAGCGACCCGTCAGACTTGACGAGCAGATTTGCGCCCAACCCTTCGTCTTCCAAATCCACAATGATGGCGCCTTGATCCAGCTTGGCGATGCCTCGATCTTGCAAATCACGCACGATGCGACGTGTCTCCCCAATCAGATCGCTCTCGAAGTAGCGCACGTCGATCGGAAGCTGTAACTCGTGAAAGATGGCATCGATCGCTTTTATTGACCACGCGCGCGTTGTCTTCCAAAGTTTGTGCCACTCACCGCGCTTGTCCTCGAGCCGTCGCTGAATATCCGAAATTTCCGCGCGCACCTTCTCGTCGTCTTCCGCGGCCTCTGCCGCTTCCACATACAACTGTCCCAAGAACCGAATCTCATCTCCCTTTTCGGGAACTTCACCCTCGTGTCGATGCTTCATGGCCCACAAACAGCGCGCAACATTGTTGCCAAGGTCGTTGATGTAGGACGCCGCAACAACTTCATAGCCGACCGCGCGCAACAGACGCACCGTAAGCGCCCCAACAACAACGTTTCGCAGATGTCCGATGTGAATTTCCTTGTGCGTGTTGGGGTTCGCATACTCCACCATCACCCGCCGCCCTTTGCCAATGTTTTGCCGTCCATACGCCTCACGCGCCACAAGCACTTCTTTGATCACGGATTGCCCAAATGCATCAAGATCTAGCGTAAAATTAACGTATGGACCCTTCGCTTGCACCGATGCGATCAGGCCCTTTGGGCCAATTTTGGCGGCGAGTTCCGTGGCAATTTCCGAGGGATTGCGTTTAAATCCTTGTGCCAACGCAAAACACGGATAGCTCACGTCCCCCAAACGGTCTTCGGGAGGAAGCGCCAACTCGTCGATCGTGGGCGAGTGTTTTTTTCCAATCGCACCTTTGAGCGCCTTAATGACGTCTTGTTGCGCCCGCGTCCATGTGTAGGACGTAACTTTCTTCATATTTA
>CAZDJC010000023.1:0-7406 GCA_964505655.1 uncultured Gammaproteobacteria bacterium | reverse complement strand
ATACGGCGTGCGTACAGGTCGTCGTCACGCTGATACTTTTTGTTAAAGTACGACGACACGCGTTTTTTCAGTGACGTTGCTTTGCCGACATACAACAACGTTCGGTGATTGTCATAATACAAATAGACGCCCGATGCGTCCGGCAAGGCTCCCCCTTGAATCACGATCGCCGTAGGAATGGCCATGGCTAGCGCGTAGGAAGTATCTCTACGGAAGACAAGAAGTTTTCGTAGACACCGTCATCAAGCGCAGGATTTTTCGCAAAGACAAAATAGCGTGTCTGCCCGTCTTCACGACGTGCGTCCGTCACCGTATGGCGGCCGTTGCGCCACAATGGCTGATCCTTAAATGCCTCAACAGACGGCTTCTTCTCAATGATGTAGCGCCGCGCGACATACCCGTCTTTGCCTACCGTAAGATCCGATTGCGATTCAATGTTGACTGTTGAAAGTGTTTGGAACGCCCTTGCGTCAAAGTAACGAATAAAAATTTGGGACCGTTCACGCGCCGTCCCTTCTCCGTTCAATGCGAAGACATTGAGCGCATCAATAGACGGAACGTACTCAACGTCGAATCCTTCTGGAACCGTAAACTGCAATTGCGCGTAGGACTCCCACGATTCATCATTTGGAAAACGCCGTTCCGGTTTACGGTCAAGGATTCCCTGCGCGACAAAAAACGCATACGGGTTTAGCCATCCGGAGTTCTCTGGCAATGATGGCGCGTATCCCGCAATCCGCTCATCATCCGCATTGTACAACCCGAAGTGAAGATGCTTACGTTCGCCGTCCGTCTCCGTTGATCGGTGATCGCCAAGTATCGCAATCTGCTGTCCCCCTTCAACGCGATCGCCCACCTCAACGCTGACTGACGCCAGATCCACGTGGCCATAAATCGCCCGATATGTTTCGTCTTGAATGACGTGTTCCAGTAACAAGTATCCGCCATACCCCGAGACGTACAATTTTTTTAGAACAACGCCGTCGGCAATCGCATAGACGGGAATATCGCGCTTGAGTGACGCTTCGTCCGTGAATTCGACGTCATCGGCCAGATGAATGCCCACGAACCGATCCTGAATGTATTCGCCAAAGATTTTAAGCGTGATGCGCTCTTCATATTCTGGGACTGGCAGAACAAGCGCCTGCTCTTCTCTGCGCACATCTGTCGAATTCAAAACACAACCTGCGCCAAGAAGCGCAATACTCCCCAGCAACGCCACACCAAACAGATACTTTTTGGTCACTGCCCTCATGTAGACATCATACCTTTTTGAGCGTTTGCTTCAAGTAATGCCCCGTAAACGACGTGCTCGAATTATGCGCGATTTCTTCCGGAGTCCCCACGGCGACAACCTCCCCGCCACCCTGTCCCCCCTCGGGGCCCAAATCAATAATCCAATCGGCCGTTTTAATGACGTCTAAGTTGTGCTCGATCACAACAACAGTGTTGCCCTTGTCCACAAGCCGATGCAATACCTCCAACAGTTGGCGCACGTCATCAAAGTGCAGTCCCGTCGTCGGTTCATCAAACACATACATCACGCGTCCCAAGTGGCGCTTTGCGAGTTCCTTTGCGAGTTTGATGCGCTGTGCTTCTCCTCCGGACAGTGTCGTCGCCGATTGTCCGAGCTTGATGTACCCGAGCCCAACGTCCGTGAGCGCCTTCATGCGATCGTGCACAACAGGAATATCGCGGAAGAATATGAGCGCCTCTTCAACCGTCATGCTCAAAATATCGAAGACGTTTTTGTGATTCCAACGCACCTCGAGCGTCTCGCGATCAAAGCGCGTTCCTTTGCACACGTCGCATGGCACAAACACCGTCGGCAAAAAGTGCATCTCAATGCCGATTTCTCCGTTGCCTTGGCAATGTTCGCAACGACCACCCGGTGTGTTAAAACTAAAGCGCCCGACCTTATACCCGCGGAATCGCGCTTCGGGCGTTGTTGCCAAAAGTTCGCGAATGGTCGTCCATGCGCCTGTGTATGTTGCGGGGTTAGACCGTGGCGTGCGCCCGATGGGCGACTGATCCACCATCTCGATGCGATCAATGTAGGACATGCCCGTGATTTCGCGATGTGCGCCCGGCATCGCATGCGTTCCATGTAATTTCTTGGCGACTGCTTTATACAAGATTTCTTCCACAAGCGTTGACTTTCCCGATCCCGAAACCCCGGTCACACACACGAACCGTCGCAGAGGAATCTCTACCGTCACGTTTTTGAGATTGTGTTCGGTGGCTCCCTTGATCGTCAGTGAATCTTTTCCGATGGCGCGACGCTGTTTGGGGATCGGGACAGACTTGTCTCCGCGCAGATACGCCGCCGTCAACGACTGTTTGTTTTCGAGGATATCCGGCATCGGTCCCGCCGCCACACACGAACCGCCGTGCACGCCGGCTCCCGGCCCCAACTCCACCATGTAATCGCTTTCGAGAATCGTTTCCTCATCATGCTCCACGACAATAATCGTATTGCCAATTTCGCGTAACTCTTTGAGCGTGGCAAGCAACTTTGCATTGTCGCGTTGATGGAGACCGATCGTCGGTTCATCAAGCACATACAACGCGCCCACAAGGCGCGATCCGATTTGCGATGCAAGACGAATGCGTTGCGCTTCGCCTCCGGAAAGCGTGCCAGCTTTACGGTCAAGCGTAAGATAGTTGAGACCAACGTCCTGCATAAACTTCAGCCGGTTGGCGACTTCCTTTAACACATTTTCAGCGATGCGTTTGATGGATGCGTTCAGATCGAGCGACGCAAAAAACGCAAACGCCTCATCAATGTTCATCGAGGTCACATCCGTGATGCGTTTACCGTCCACCAGAACATGCCGGGCTTCCGGACGCAAGCGCGCGCCGCCGCACACCTCGCAGATGTCTTCGGAGAACAACTCTTTTGTGCCCAGTCCGTCGCACGCTTGGCACGCGCCGTATGGTGAGTTAAAGCTAAATAGCCGCGGCTCGATCTCCGGAAAGGCAAATCCGTCGTGCGGGCAACTGAACTTTGCCGAATATGTGTGCTCGCGCTTTGTGCCGAACAACACAACCATCGTATCGTCGCCTTGCTCAAGCGACGTCTCAACCGCTTCCGCAATGCGCTGCCGCGTTTCCGGTTTCACGTCCGCCATTTCCCATTTGCTCAATGTGTCCACGACCACCTCAATCGTGTGCTGGCCATAGCGCTTCAACACGATTTGGTCCGACAATGAATGGATTTTTCCGTCGATGCGTGCTTTCGCAAACCCGCTGTTGTATAAATTGTAGAGCAGTTGGTAGTACTCGCCCTTGCGTCCGCGAATCACGGGCGCCATCACGCGCAGTTCCTCCCCTTTATTTTCCGCCAAAATCAAATTGACGATTTCTTCCACCGTAAGCCGTTGAATGGGCCGGTCGCATACCACGCAGTGCGGCGTTCCCGTGCGCGCAAATAACACGCGCAAATAATCGTAGATTTCCGTGATTGTTGCGACCGTAGAGCGCGGATTTCGCGAGTGGGCTTTTTGATCGATCGAGATCGCGGGCGACAACCCTTCGATTTCATCCACATCCGGCTTTTGCATTTGCCCCAAAAACTGCCGCGCATACGCAGAGAGCGACTCCACATATCGCCGCTGGCCTTCCGCAAAAATCGTGTCAAACGCCAAGCTGGACTTGCCCGATCCGGAAAGCCCCGTGATGCAGATCATTTTGTTGCGCGGAAGTGACAGCGAGAGATTTTTGAGATTATGTTCTCGCGCGCCTTTGATGGTGATATGGGTATGCATGTCCCGGTACTACAACGTTGAAATTGACTTAGATGTCATATCTTTTTTAAGACGTTCTTGGTGTGAGATGTATAGAGTTGCGATGAGTGTTGTCGTACCGGGCAGGCGCTTGCTCGTACCAATATATTGTGCCAAGATGTCCCCGTGGGACGAATTCATCCGTTGCAAGAAATCCCCGCGTACAACCTCACGCTCGAAGCATGGTGGCGTGAATTGGCACAAGGACGTCTTTCGTGCGGTTACGGCGGCGCACGCTCTCCGGAAGAGCCACAGCCCATCGTACTACCGGAGCACGTGTCGCGCATCGAGGGCGACTACCGTGCACAGATGAGTGCCTTGCTCATGCCAGCACCTCGACATTTGGAAGAGTCTCGCGGAACGCCGTCGCGACATCCAGACATTCCGTCGGTCGAAATGCGTGTCGGAACGACGCTCGAGCACTATGATGAAGGTAGCGTCGTCATCCTCGAACTGTTGTACCTGCTTTTTACATACTTTGTTCCCTTCTATCGCGAGTTCCGCAAAGTTCCTGTGGAGAAGGCCTTTCCTAACAATAGAGCCTGGATGCTTGCGCGCATCGAGAAAATCGTGCAAATCCGACTCTTCATTGCGGCAATACAAGCCGACGTACATCTTCCGCCTGCGATAGATAAATACATTATGGATGTATTCATACCAATGCTTCCGGATCCACCTCCTGGACAGTAGTCCGCTTTGCCTTCCCCCGCCTGTTCTTGGGCGGGAGTTCTTTTTTTGCGAGCTCCTCTTCCAACAAGCGAATCTCATCGCGCAAAATCGCCGCCGTTTCGAAATCGAGATCGCGCGCCGCCGTTTTCATCTCACGACGCTTGTCTTCGATGACGTCACGGATTTCGTGCGGATCAGCCGTGAGCTCGATCTTCAGAATGTCGCGCACATCCCCTTCATCGGCGCCACCGAGCATGGCGCTGATGTCTTGCAAATCACGCACGACTGTTTGCGGCGAAATGCCATGCTCCGCGTTATACGCGAGCTGTTTCGTACGACGGCGTTCGGTTTCGTCGATCGCGCGGCGCAAACTTCCCGTCATGGTGTCTGCGTATAAAACAACTTGACCGCGCACATGCCGCGCCGCACGGCCAATGGTCTGGATGAGCGATGTCTCCGATCGCAGAAATCCTTCCTTGTCTGCATCGAGAATTGCCACGAGCGATACTTCGGGAAGATCCAACCCTTCGCGCAGTAAGTTTACGCCCACAACGACGTCGATGTCGCCTTTGCGGAATCCCGTCAGAATCTTCACGCGATCGAGCGTTTGAATGTCGCTGTGCAGATATCCCACGCGCATACCTTGCTCCTCTAAAAACCGCGACAAATCCTCTGCCATCTTTTTTGTGAGTGTCGTGATAAGCACGCGATCTCCCATGTCGATGCGCTCACGAATGCGCGGCATCAAATCGTCCACTTGCCCGAGCTCGTCCGCGCTCCCCGTGACGGGGCGTACCAATACTTCCGGATCCACAAGCCCTGTTGGACGAATCACCTGTTCGACGATGCGCGTGCTTGTCTGCTGTTCGCGTTCGCCGGGCGTCGCCGACACATAGACGCGCTGCCCGATGCGCGCGTCAAACTCGGCGCCCGAAAGCGGTCGGTTGTCCACCGCGCTTGGTAGTCGGAATCCAAACGCGACAAGATTATCTTTGCGCGCGCGATCACCGTTTAGCATGCCCGAGACTTGCGGGAGCGTCACATGCGATTCGTCAATAAACGTCAGGAAATCCTTTGGAAAGAAATCGAGAAGCGTGAAGGGCGGCTCACCCGGAGCGCGTCCGTCAAACCACCGCGAATAGTTTTCAATCCCACTGCAAAAACCGGTTTGCTCAATCATCGCCACGTCTTGCGTCGTACGTCGAGACAAGCGCTCGGCTTCCAATAGTTTGCCCGCCGCCTCCAATTCTTCCACGCGTGCACGCATTTCCTCACGAATGCCTTGGAGTGCGCGCTCACGCACAGAAGGCGCCGTCATGTAATGCTTCGCCGGAAAAACCCACACCTCTTTGAGATCGCGCTTGTGGCGCCGCGTCACGGCGTCCAGTTCTTGAATATGCGTTGCGTGATTCTCGTCAAACGTTACGCGATACAGCGTTTCTTCGTTCATCGGCATGAGCTCGAGCACGTCACCGTGGAGACGGAACGTACCGCGCGTCACGTCTGCGGTTGTTCGTTCAAACTGCATGGCAATGAGTTGATGCAGTGTGAGATCGCGTCCCGTGTCCCCCGCATCCGTGATGTGCAGCATAGACGCCTGATATTCTTCCGGTGATCCGATCGAATAAATACACGAGACGCTCGCCACAATAATCACGTCGCGGCGCGTCAGAAGCGCTTGCGTGGAGGCATGGCGCAACCGGTCAATCTCGTCGTTGATCTGCGCTTCTTTTTCGATATAGGTGTCCGTGCGCGGGAGATACGCTTCCGGCTGATAGTAGTCGTAGTACGAAACAAAATATTCGACGGCGTTTTCGGGAAAGAAGCGGCGGAATTCGCTGCACAGTTGAGCGGCGAGTGTTTTATTGTGTGCGATGACGAGCGTTGGACGCTGTACGCGCGCAATCACATTGGCCATCGTGAAGGTTTTGCCCGAGCCCGTTACGCCTAAAAGCGTTTGCCTCTCGTCGCCATGCGCAAGACCACCAACAAGCGCGTCAATCGCTTGCGGCTGATCTCCAGCAGGTTTGTATTGAGAGACAAGTTTGAACATAAGTCTATTTCTCATTTCCAAGCTCTCACCTCTAAAAATCAAACACCCCGAGCAACCCGTGCTCGCGGGGGGTCATGGATGAGTTTGTGAGTAAGATACACTGTTTTACACGCGACGTCAAAAAAATCGGCGAACGGTTTTACGCGTTCGCAGAAAAGCGCTATTCGACGATGACAAGCCAGCGAACGTAATCGGCGACAGAGATGTTCGTATGGCCAAAGAGCAACTGCCACACCGCAAAACCGTTCCCAAGCAGTGGATAGCGGCGATGATGTGTTTCATCGATCCACGAATCGTCGGCGATGCTGATCGGTCCACGGTCATCGGGACAGTCAAATCTGCGGGCAAACACGTCGCGCCAGATTCCGGGGGGCGTACGTCCGTGCGCTGTCAGCGTGTCCTTCAGTTGCGAAAACGTCCGCCGACTGCCAACGTTCACCAGTTTGAATCTGCGCGTGACGATTCCATGTTCTCGCAATCCTTCGTGCCTCCATCCATCAAGATGCCGCCCATATTTTTGGAGCATGTGAAGCGGGTTAGCCGTATCACCATCAATCGTTAGTTCGAATACCGACCCAACAGGCGGCGGCTTGATGTCGCGCAGTTGTCGTCTTTTGTCATCAAGTCTCGATGGTGCGTTTGACATCTCTTGATCCCATGGCCGCAGCCAATGTAACACGGCCGGCACTTGTGTCAATCTCTCGAGCGTAAGCCCTTGCGAATGATTCTTTATGGCTTGGTAACAGGGATAGTGCGCTTCGCACACAGGTACGGCTGGCCTCCCAACCTCACAGCCAAAGAAAAATTGTGGCTCAAGGCCACAATTTTTCTTTGGCTCGGGGGCAGGGATTCGAACCCCGATAACTGGGACCCAAACCCAGAGTCCTACCGTTAGCCCC
>CAZDJC010000022.1:1803-7676 GCA_964505655.1 uncultured Gammaproteobacteria bacterium | reverse complement strand
ACGTGCCCTTGTGCCTGCGCCTGTGGAGTGCCAAGATCATGCCATTGTTCTTGCCAGGGAAGATTTTCAGAAGGAGTTGTAGAGGACACGTGAAACTCGGAGGCACATTACATGGGCAGGGTTTCGAATGCAATAGAGATGAGTCTGATTCCCAAACAATAAAACAGAGAGACGCGAGGGGCGTCTCTCAAGAAGGTAGGGTGACTATGCCGTTTGGGGAACGGGTGCGTGGCGCAGTGCTCGCTCGTAGGTCGCAAGGCCGTGGTTTGCGCGAATGTAACCCCTATCCGTCGCGGATGGCGTACTCAACAGCGGTGTGCCATCATCCCGTAGCTCGAATGACACAAATGCGTTTTCGTGTCTTGCATACGTTGCATAGATGCCATGCCGTTCAAGGATGGATGGGAACAAGAGGCACAAGATGTATGCCTGCCATACATTCAATGGCACACGTCCCATTTTCTTTGCGCGTTCAGCAGCTTTCCTTGGATCAAACTCGCGCCATGCGTCCCCATCCTCTACACTGGTGAGGATGCATGGGGAGAAGTGCTCACGTGAGAGGGGGACTCCGTCTGCTATCCCATATCCGACTACCCCAGGTTCTTCATTTACCTCGATCTTGTGCATGAGGGCTGGCCAGTTGATATAGGGGGAAGCAACTGGAGCCGGAGGCACAAGAAGAAAGAACCCGCTTTCTGGCAGACGGAGAGCGAGATCCGTGAATGTTTCTCGCGTTGCCAATCGATGCTCTATGAGTGCATCCCATTGGTATTGGAGCAGCTCTTCAGCTGACGCGAGGCAAGCGGTTTCAATAACTACACGGCCGTCTCTCAGTAGGAAACATCTCTCTTGTAGAGGGCGATTTTGCAAGATCTCATCGGGAAAGGGACACATCAGAGACATCTAACCACTATTTCGCTGAAGTTGCAAGGATATCCGCACTCAACTATACTTTTTTCGTATGAATAAAGCCGAGTTAGCGGCACGACTCGCGGACAAGGTCGGTCTGCCGAAAAAACAGATGGAGGATGTGGTTGATGGGTTCCAGACAATCGTGACAGAAGCTCTGTCGCGCCAAGAGGAGGTGACGATCGCGGGCTTTGGAACATTCTCGTCGCGCGTGCGCACGTCGCGCATGGGTGTGAATCCACGCCAGCCGTCGGAGCGCATTCGCGTACCGGAAGTTTTGGTTCCAAAGTTCAAAGCGGGAAAGGCCCTTAAAGACGCATTGAAAGCCGCGCATAAAGGCGCAGGAGATTTGGCGCCCGCGTCACCATCTCTGTCACCAAACCCAAGTCCAAAAAACGGCCCGATTGCGTTGTAAGTGCGCAACAAACTCCGCCCAGACAGGCGGATGTTTTGTTTGACACGGGGGTTGACTTTCGGTAAAACAAGCACGGATTTATCGTGGAGCCGCATCTTTACAAAGAATTCAAACGTTTGTGCGCAATGCCGCAATGTACGAGCGCGGATATCGTGGACCTGTTGCGTATCAGGGCGGATGTTCAGGAGTTGTGCGCGCTTGAACTCCTTGATCGTGGCGACGCGACGTGTGAAGACTTGCGTCTTGCCATTCGCGTCCTCCCAAAAAACCATTCGTCTATTGAGGCGCTTGGCGAGGCGCTGATCCGGCAAGTTGACTGTACGAAGGATGACCTCCTCTTTCTGATTCTCGATGTGGGCGTTGTGAAGAATCGTGCCGGACGTGCGCTTTTGCATCGTGGCGATGTGACGCTTGACAACCTTGCGGCAGTCCTCGAAGCGGTTGATCGCACAGAGCTTATCGACGATGTCGCAGCGCGCATGCTTCATGCCTTCACGCTATCGAAACACGAACTACGTCTCATCATCGAGAAGGTGACATCGTGGACGATACGCAACACTGCTGGCGATCTCCTATTACAAAGTATCGCGCCTGATGAACGTGAAAGCGCATCGAAGAGCGACGTACTCCTTGTCTTTCGACGCGTCGAGACTCTTGTAGATCGAGCGGCAAACATTCTTCTGGGCAGATACGAGCTCACTGACGAGGAATTGGTCGAGATTATTCTACGGTCACGTGTGAATCAAGGCGAAGCGCTTGATTGGTTGCTTGCGTCACAGCATTATTCAGGCACACCTCTTGGAACTGTTCTTGCAAGGTTGCCTGAAAAGACGGATGAAGCATTTATCGCGCGGGTTGTGAAGGAGTTACTCAATCGACATGCTCAAAGCGTCGACGAACTCATCACTGTCCTTGAGCGCGTGCCGTCGCTACAAGAGCGTATGTGGCGCAAAATCACCAAGCATCCGAGGGCCGATGCGACACACTTCCGCATGTTCATTGTGGATGAATCGCCCTTCAAGGATCGTGCAGCAAGCATTCTGCTTAAGCGATTCTGTAACTTGGAGACCATGATCTGGTTGCTCAAGTATGAACACACGTTCAATGAACGCATTCAGCGAAGAATTCGCTGGCGGGCGCGGGATCCAAAGATGGCCTTGATGCTCAAGTTCTGCGACCCGATTCTTTAACGTAAGACCAGCCGTCACTTCGGCTGGTCGTGTTTTTATGCATGGATGTTAGAAGTCGGATATTGGAGATTAGAGCCAAGATTCGTTGTGCTGCTAATGCCCAACCTCCAACTTCCTACTTCTAACCTCCAATTTCTAATCTCCAACCACTTACCTCGCGTACTCGCTCACGCGTGTTTCGCGGATCACGGTGACGCGCACTTCGCCCGGATAATTCAATTCGCTTTCAATCTTTTTTGCGATGGATTTGGCGAGCGTGTAGGCCGCGAAGTCGTCAATTTCTTCCGGCTTCACAAACACACGCACTTCGCGTCCTGCTTGAATGGCATACGCCTTCTCCACGCCGCTGAATTCCTGCGCGGTCGCCTCCAATTCTTCGAGGCGCTGAACGTATTGCTCGAGCGTGTTTTTGCGCGCGCCCGGACGTGCGCCGGAAATGGCGTCCGCCGTTTTCACGATGACAGATTCAAGTGTTTTCGGTTTGTCGACATGGTGTCCGATGGATTGATAGGCGATCTCTTCCGGGAAACCGAATTTTTTCATGATGTTATAGCCGATTTCTGGATGCGACCCTTGCATGTCGTGGTCGACGGCCTTGCCAATGTCGTGGAACAAGCCGCCTTTTTTACAGATGTGCACGTCGGCGCCCAACTCTTCCGCGAGCATGCCGGCGATCGTCGCAACCTCGATCGCGTGTTGCAACTGGTTCTGTCCGTAACTTGTGCGGAACTTCAAGCGTCCCAAAATTTGCACGAGCTTTGGGTCGATGGAGGAGATCGGAATGCCAAGCTCGTTTAAGGCATCTTCTCCCGCCTTTTTCATCTCGAGCGACAATTCTTTTTTTGCTTTGGCAATCGTTTCCTCGATGCGCGCCGGCTGGATGCGGCCGTCTTTACTAGACTTTCAATCGCGCGCTTTGCCACCTGTCTTCGCACGGGCGAGAATGAGGAAATCGTGATCATCTCTGGCGTGTCGTCGATGATGATCTCTGTGCCCGTGAGTTTTTCGATGGCCTTGATATTGCGACCTTCTTTTCCGATGATGCGCCCCTTCATCTCGTCATTGGGGAGCGTGACGTTTGTGGTTGTGGTCTCGACGACGATGTTTCCGGCGTAACGCTCAATCACGAGCGCCAACAGCTTTTTTGCCTTGCGATCAATTTCTTCCTCGACTTCCTGTTCGAGCTTCCGCGTGCGGCTCGACAAAACGTCTGCGCAATCGGTCTGCACATCTTTTAAGAGGTGTTCGAGCGCTTCCTCTTTGGAAAGTTTCGCCACGGACTGTAAACGTTCGGATGCTTCTGTGTGGAGTTCCTCAAGACGCGACTTCACGCCGCGCAAACGTTCCTTTTCTTTTTCGAGGTCGGTTGTCCGCTCCTCAAGCGAGAGCAGCTTTTTGTCGAACGCATTTTCGCGCTGTTCGAGCCGCTGTTGCAGTTGCTTAAGCTCATCGCGGCGCTCCTTGGCGTCTTGATCCGCCTTGTCGACAAGCTTCAATCCTTTTTCCTTGGCTTCAAGAAGGATGTCTTGTTGTTTGCGCTTGGCTTCCGCCACAAGTTTGTTGGCCTGCAATTCTGCGTTCTCGATATGCCGCTTGTGCATCGAGGCACGAATCGCAATACCAACGAGCGCGCCCACGATCATGCCGATCGCGACCTGCACGATGGAAATGTCCGTCATATTTCAATGGCGTTCCGTCTGTGCGGTATGCGTGTGCGCCTGTTTCCACGAACGAACGTTCGCAAAATTCTGACGAAATTGTGTGTGCGAAGAATCGTTTTGGGTGAGTGTCATAGCCCGCGCGCCGTTTCACAGCGAAATCAGCCGATTTGTGAATAAAAGCGTGTGAAGCATACGCGCGCGGGACACGAATTGTCAATGTTCTCGTATTTCTGAATGTCGCCACACGATCACGCTCCTCATGGAAGCGCGATCAATTTTTCTTGCCAATGCTCTGGCGCGATGCGATCAATTGGAGTGGCGTCTTCAATGCGAAGTGATCCGATGCGTGTGCGGCGAAGGGATTTGACGTACGCGCCGACGCCAAGCGCGTCGCCAACGTCGCGTGCCAGGGCGCGGACATAGGTGCCGCTTGAACACATAATGCGCACGGTGAGGAGCGGGGCTACCCACGTGACCAGATCAAATGCGCGGACGGTGACGGTGCGCGGCGCTCGCTCAATCTCTTTGCCTTTGCGCGCAAGTTCGTACAGTTTTTTTCCGCCGATTTTGACGGCCGAGTGCATGGGCGGGATTTGCTCGATGGTGCCCGTGAACTGTTTCAGCGCGCGTATAACGTCGTCTTTGCTAAGCCCAGAAGGATTTTTGACCGGGGCGATGACTCCTTCCGGATCGTGTGTCGTGCTTGTATCGCCTAAAACAAACGTTGCCTCGTAGACCTTATCTTGTTTTACGAATGACGAGAGCTGTTTTGTGGCCGTGCTTCCAATGGCAACAACGAGGAGTCCGGTCGCAAACGGGTCGAGGGTGCCTGCGTGCCCAATTTTTTTCACGTGTGTGATGCCGCGCAATTTGGCAACCACATCAAAACTCGTCCACCCCGCAGGCTTATCAATGAGGAGAAAACCGCTCGGCTGTGCCATGTTTTCCATAGTTTAATAAATGAGAACGCGTTAGCCAGCGGCGCGCGTTCGAATTGAAGGAAGGTCTTTGGGAGAGAACAGACTGATAGACTGATGGAACATGCCATCGTCGCCTTGAGCTTTCGCGATGAGATCTGCGATATGCATGGCGATGAACGTTCGCAGGACCTCGTCGTTATCTGACATGTTTTTTTCTGTTTGCACGAGCGTGATACGTGACCCTTCTGTAAGCCCGCCGCTCATGAGGTACCGCGCGTATTCGTTGCGTGCTGCGCTAGCCGCCTTGAGGATGGCGGTCGCCTCTGGAAGCGTGTGTTCTGCGTCCGGCGTCACGATCATGACATGGAGCGGCCGCACCCTATTGATGGCGCGTGCGAACATGAGCACGTGCACAACCGCATGGATGTACGCGTAGAGCACATGTTCCGAGAGCTCCGGAGGGGGTAAATGGAACGTGTGTTCGACAAACGCTGGTGGGAGAAAAATCACTTCGCGCAATCCCACTGGCGCTGTGCCGTGCACGCGCTCGAGCGCTTCGCGAATTTGCATAGCGACTCTTCCACTGAATCGTCCATGTTGTGTCACAACTTCGACGCCGTCCAATGTTCTTTTATCGGCTGATTCGACTGACTTCAATTGGCCGCGCGTTCTCACGAGCACGACGCGCCTACCGATCTTTGTAAGGAGTGCCGCCACATCGAATCCAATGGCATCTTGCTCGCTCAAGACAAGTGAAACTGGGGCTTGTTCTGTCATG
>CAZDJC010000022.1:0-1703 GCA_964505655.1 uncultured Gammaproteobacteria bacterium | reverse complement strand
CTCATCTCCAACATCCATTCTTTGACAAACGCGCCTTCTTCCACTACGATTTGCAACACAAACAGCCCATGGGATCCATCAACGTCACACAATTAGCGCGCCAACTCAAAGTCCCGACAAACGAATTGCTCGAAAAATTGCCGGAGTTGGGGTTCAGTTTGGGGAAGCGCGCCATTAAAGTGAACGATCGGGAAGCCGCGCGCATTGCGCAGGCGTGGCGCGATTACAAGCGGCGCGAGATGATGCAAAAGCGTCATCGTGAACAGCAAGAAAAGGAGGAGATGCGTAAAACGCGTTCGGAACAGACAAAGGAAAAAGCGATTGAATTGCCGACCGTCATGACGGTGCGCGAGTTTGCGACACTCTTGGATTTGCCGGTGACGGAAGTGATGAAGGAGTTGCTGGCGGCTGGTGTTTTTGCGAGCGTCAATGAGCGGTTGGATTTTGAAACGGCGGCGATTGTGGCAGGAGACCTCGGATTTTATGTGACGAATGTTGACCGGAAACAGGAGGACGGTGTCTT
Source organism: uncultured Gammaproteobacteria bacterium (assembly GCA_964505655.1). Classification (GTDB taxonomy): domain Bacteria; phylum Patescibacteriota; class Patescibacteriia; order UBA9934; family UBA11717; genus 2-02-FULL-53-10. The sequence continues at coordinate 1,180 of CAZDJC010000022.1, read as the reverse complement.
GGACGAGCATTTGGATCGTCTTGCGGAAGTGCTCAAACAGGAAAAAGGCACGGCGCGTCCACCTGTGATTGTCGTGATGGGGCACGTGGACCACGGCAAAACAAAATTGCTCGATGCCATTCGGGAAACGGACGTTGTGGCGACGGAAGCCGGCGGTATCACACAGCACATTGGCGCCTATCAAGTGGAACGCAATGGGCAAGAGATGACGTTTATTGATACGCCGGGGCATGAGGCATTCACGGTGATGCGGTCGCGTGGCGCGAAAGTTGCGGACATCGCGGTTTTGGTTGTAGCGGCAGACGATGGCGTCCAACCGCAAACGCGTGAGGCTATTGATATCATCAAATCGGCGCAGTTGCCGATGGTTGTTGCGATCAACAAGATTGATAAACCAGAAGCGGACATTGAGCGCGTGAAGCGGGAACTTTCCGAGCTGAACCTCGTTCCCGAAGAGTGGGGAGGAAAAACGCTCATGGTTGCGCTCTCGGCAAAGCAGGGGAAAAACATTGATGGGCTCTTGGACGCGTTACTCTTAACGGCACAAATGGAGCAGGAACGGTTGCAAGCGAATCCCAGTCGCGGGGCGATTGGCACCATCATTGAAGCACATGTAAACAAAGGAGCGGGGCCTGTTGCGACGGTGCTCATCCAAAGCGGTACGCTTCACAAGGGCGATACGCTTGGGGTGCATGGAGAAAATTATGGTCGCGTGCGATCCATGCGAAGCGATACCGGCAAGGATTTAGAGCATGCGGAGCCGTCCGTTCCCGTGCGTATTTTGGGATGGAAAGTGGCGCCGGCTGTTGGAGACGTCATGGAAGTGGCGGATGCGTCGCAACTTGAGAAAAAAGCAAAATCGAAAATGAAATCGTCATCCATGACAACGATGATCGGCGTGCAAAAAGCGCCGGCTTCGGGGGAGTCCGAGACGAGCGAGAAGAAATTTTTGAACATCGTGTTGAAGGCCGACGTGCTTGGATCTCTTGAGGCAATTTTGGGATTACTCGAACGTGTCAAAGATGAGGACGTTGGAGTCAACGTTGTGTCGAAGTCCCTTGGGAATATCACCGCATCAGACGTGGACCGTGCGGCAAGCGAAGGAGCGCTTCTCATTGGATTCCATATTCAAGCCGCGTCCGGCGCACAGGAAGCGGCACGTGATCGCCAAGTCGAAATC
>CAZDJC010000021.1:6001-8106 GCA_964505655.1 uncultured Gammaproteobacteria bacterium | reverse complement strand
CGCCGCTTCCGTTTTTCAACAGACCAATAGCTTATGCACAAAACAACGGCAACCCCCGCGATCAAAAGAGACGTCTTCGTAAACCCAATGCTGTCGAGCGTAATACCAAGCACAAGCGGCGCCGCAAGATCGCCAAGCGTTGCCACACTTTCAAAGGCACCTTCGCGCTGTCCGTAGTTTTTTGAGTCCCCAAGTCTCGTGACAAGCACCTTTTGCACGACGCCAAACACTTCAAGAAGAACACCTAGCACAAAACTCGCGAGAAGTTTGAACGTAAACTGCGGAAACACGACAAGTCCAATCATCGTCAAGGCAACACCAAGCAATCCAAAAGCAATGAGCGAGTAATCATCCCGTTTGTCAGATACTTTTCCGATGCTGTATCCAAACAGCGTCGGCAGAGTTGCAAGTACAATCAACAGCACAACGGCCGCCGGTTTTGCGCCTTCAATATACGCATCTATCGGAAGGAAAAACCACATGAGCGCCTCGATGATCGCAGAGAAAATCACGAGCGCGCCCAACAACCACATGCGACTATTCCATGTGCGCCACTCTGAAAACACCTTGAAGTAAGATGATACGAATGAGCCGCGCCGGCCCGTACCATTCCTCGCACGATCTTTCGGCGCGCGAAGCGCAACAAACATCGCAATAATCGCCGCTGGAGAAATCGCGAGCAACAAATAATGCACTGGAATGTATGAGACCAAAACCATGCCGGCAAGTGCGGCGGCAATCCAGCCAACGTTCGACCATGATTCGATATATCCAAACGAGGAACCGATTTTGTCGTGATCGGCAACACGACGATAATACGTACCCGTCCCGACACAATCTATGCCCCAAAGCACGCCGTTGATGGCGCGCGCTAACGCAATAAAAATGGCCGCGCTAAAAAGCCCCGCAAAGAAGTAGCCCAAACCCACAAGCGGATAGAGCAGAAGTCCAACAAGAATGACGTGTTTTGCGGAAACACGGTCTGCCCACGCGCCAATAACAGGCAGGGAAAACAATGCCGTAATGGCAAAAATGGAACGCATGAGGCCCGCTTCGGCAAATGTATCCGAGAAAGAAAAAATGAAAACTGGAATGAATGACTCGCCAAAGCCCCAACCCATCCAACGGATCGCGCGCGCCCACGCGATGATCTTCACGCCGCGTGGAAGTGGGATGTCCTTCGGGATCGTAATGTGCTGCCTCCTGTACATGTGTTTCATTCTCTCAAATGTCAATGCGTTCGGCAAAAGCAACGCGCACAAATGGTTTGAATAGAAAAACAACGGGCTCACACAGCGTGCGAGCCCGAAGCGAGGAGTGGTCCAGACCTGTTGCAACCGAGTCATCCTCTCGAGGTATTCACGCCAACCTCAAACGCGATAGACATGAGTGCGTCGCACGTCCGGAGCAACAGCCACCGGAATTCTCTTCTATGAGAACTGGTCAGCACCCACGATTTTGAGCAAAACGTATTTTGCACAAAATTGTAGAGCTCACTTTTTCAAGACGTAGGAATCCCGTTCCAACGACCTTCCCAAATCACGACGAGGGAGGTTCCTTGGAGCGGATGAGGGGAATCGAACCCCCGTCTCAAGCTTGGGAAGCTTGCATACTGCCATTGTAATACATCCGCGCAAACCCAAATAATGCGTGGCGCGAATGTAGCATAGATCGACAATCGACTCAATATTTGCTACGCTCACGCAGACATCACGGGTGAGTGGTGGAATGGTATACACGGGAGACTTAAAATTTCCTGGTCGCAAGGCCATGCGGGTTCAAGTCCCGCCTCACCCACCAGAATAGAACTTTCAGACAAGCATGACCCACGAGATCGAAGCAACATTTTTGTCCATTGATACTGTTTTGCTTCGCGAGAAGCTTATACAGGTAGGATTTGAGTTGAAAACGCCTGAGTATGTAATGAGACGAAAAACATTTGATCTTTCCAAAGTATTCCCGGTAAGCAATAAATGGGGTCGCGTACGCCAAGAATCCGACAAAGTCACAATGGCCATAAAGGAAGTACGCGGCTCGGGTATTCATGACACATTCGAGACAGAGCTCGTCGTCAACAACTTTGAAACAGCCATTGCTTTTTTTGA
>CAZDJC010000021.1:0-5991 GCA_964505655.1 uncultured Gammaproteobacteria bacterium | reverse complement strand
ATGCGGGTTTCCCGAAAAGGCCACGCAAGAAAACAAACGCGAGATGTGGAAAAAAGACGGCATCGAAGTCACGATCGACACATGGCCAGGACTCAATCCATTCACAGAAATCGAGGGGCCAAACGAACAGTCTGTCAAAGAGGCATCAAAAACATTAGGATTTGACTACAAAAAAGCGCTTTTTGGAAGCATAGACCTTGTGTACGAAAAGGAACTGGGGATTCCACGCGACGAGTTGAACCGTTTGCCCGAGATCACATTTAAAAATCCTCCAAAGAAAAACGCCGCGTAAGCTGTTGCAAACACGGCGGAAGTTAGTGGCTTTAGCGACTAAGGAGTGTCGGTCGAATTTTCGGGTAGATGAACTCGCCCGGTTCCTCCATACACCATCCTTGTGCAGCTCCGGGCACTCGGCAATTGAAGTTGCAAAACGGCGTGACGGTAAACCGCAGCGGTGTTTTTGCGAGGAACGATTCTACAGCCATATCCAGAAGCATCTCTCGAAGTCTCTGCTTGAGCGCCTCGGGCCTCCCAAGGTACTCGGCAATCGGGAATCCAAGATCCCGACGCATGTAGCAGAAGTACAAGTGAAGTCGCGGATCCACACGCACATAATCACCGAATCCCTCATCACACTTGTCCTTAAACGCACATGACGCGCACGGACTCACGCTCCGATCAAATTGATCGCCGCGCTTTACCTCCACCATTCCACCTTTCGTGAGATGGTATTGTGTGCGACTGCGACCTTGTTCTTTTTCAACGGTCGCTACATGCCGCGTACGCGGCATGACCCATTGCTCCACAACCGGTTCAAAGCGTTGGAATAGTTCGTCATGCATCGCCGCACTTTGCGGCGTCCAAAGCAATGTGTAGAGCTTGAGTCGACTGTTGTGTCGCTCGATGAATCCTATTTGTTCACCGAGATCATCCGTGAAACCGCGCATAAGCACGCGATTGAACGCCATACGGATGCCGCCTGCAAGCGCAGTTGTCACGCCACGCATGAACTGTTCGTACTCCCCATGTCCGCCGGAAATTTCCCGGAAGAGCACTGGGTCCGTCGAGTGCCAACTCGTTCGGATGAGCGAAAGCCCTGCGCAGATGAGCCCTTCGGCGAACCGCTCGAGGAGGTGCCCGTTGGTCGTGAGTGAGACTGTGTAGCCGCGCTGTGTGAGCGCTGCAACGACGTCATGAATACGTCGCTCACCATCACGCCACAAAAGTGGTTCGAGTGCGCCAATTTCTACATCGAGCGCTCCTCCCATCGCATGCCATGTTTCAGCGATCGAAATGATATTTGCGAACGAAAGTGGAGAGAGACTCACGGGGATGTTCCTCGTGTTATGACCCGCTCTATGAGCGAAACAACCTCTTCCGGCGTCATGTCACTCGTGTCGATCTGGTGGAGACCAAGTGTCGTGAAAACGTCCGCGACCCGATTGAGAAACGCACTGTTCGATTCGAACACCGCGTCACTTCGACCGCCCGCACGCGCCCTGATGCGCCTATCCCGCACCTCAGGACACGCGTGCAGCAGAAACGCGAAGTCTGGCTTCATGAGTACGTTAGCGTCATGAATTCCGCGAATACGATCGTCGAGCGCCATATGGTACGCCACAGTGGACGTAATATAGCGATCGCAGACAACTGATCCAGTCTCAAGGAGAACACGGATTTGTTGCGCATCGTACTCTGTCGCTAATCGATAGAAGCAGTATCGCTCGAGAGGAAGCGCTCGTTGATCAATCTCCCTTCGCAGGTCCGCAAACGGCCCCGACGGCGACTTGTAGTAGATGTATCCTCGAGCCGCGAGCAACTGCGCGACGGTTGTTTTTCCGACACCATCAACGCCATCAAGCGTCACAAAGATGTTTGGCCTGATTTCCGCCACGATTATCTCACCGCCATCACGCACAGATGGCGTGTCTTTGCGCCCACTTTAAACTCAAATTCTTCATCAAGTTCGGCACCGATGATGGCACGCGCAAGCGGTGTGCCAAGATTGAGCACCGTGATGCTCATGCCATCAAATTCATGCACGCTTCCGCCGCCGGCTGGCAGCAAAAAATAGTGCGTGCGAGAATCCGTATCCACATCCTGCACTTCCACGACCGCGTAGACGCCGGCCGCTGTGATTTTCGGCGATCGCTCCTTAATTGCTTTGAGCGCAAAGAGCTGGGTGCGCAAATCTTCGTTATGCGCCTGAAATGCGCCTGCAAGATACTGTGCTTCTTCCTTCCACGTGTCATAACGCGATTCCATAGCTCCTTTGTGCGCTCTTGATTCTTCAAGCGCACCCTGTCGGCCGCGTTCCGAGACGTCAAATCGGCTTTCCATCTCTGCAATGAGACGATCGAGAATTGATTGTTTGACTTCTTCGAGTTCCATTGTAAAGGTCGCTCGGCGATTGGCGCCGAACGACCATAATAGAACACACTTCGCTTTTACTGTAAAGTCGTTTGGATTACTGCGCGGACGGTTCCGCCGTCACCGTCGTGCGTGCAGTCGTGCGTGTACAGACATCATCAACACACACGTTGATGCGCCCCTTGAACACCCCCTCTTCCTTTGAATTGAGTGTGAAATCAATGCGGCGCGACGAATCTTTTTCCAACAGAAAGTCACGAAACGTATATCGCAGTACATGATCTTTCGCCTCGTAGACCGTTTCGCTTGCCATGGGCGCTACGCCGCGAATACCAATCCCCTTCGTCCATGATTCCGGTAATGTAACCTCTACGTTCGCTTGGCGCGAATTGCTTTGATTTTCGATCGTGACGCTCAATACACCGCCGCCATCCATCCGCATCGCACTTGGCGCATCCACAAAAACAAGCGCTTTCTTTGTGCATCCAAAGCCAGCAAGCACCAATCCCCCAAAAAGAATCACCGTCAAAAAATGCTTCATAGTTTGAAGATTATAGCATTGGCCGCGCCCCACACCAACTGTTATACTGCCCCTGTATGGCGCTTCCAAAAAACCCTTTTACCCCGTCTCAAAACGCCGAAAAGATGATCACCGATCCTGTTGTACAGAAAGAGGAACAAGAACTGGACACGGGATTGCGGCCAAAGCTTTTGAGCGATTTTATTGGCCAACAGCAACTAACATCCAACTTGCGCATTTTTATTGACGCCGCGTTGGCGCGCAAAGAACCGCTCGATCACGTGCTGCTTCACGGAAATCCGGGCTTGGGGAAAACAACGCTTGCGCACATCATCGCGCACGAGCTCCACGAAAATATCCGCGTCACAAGCGGCCCCGCGCTCTCTCGCGTCGGTGATTTAGCCGCGATCCTCACCAATTTAGGGCGCGGTGACATCCTCTTCATAGACGAAATCCATCGTCTCAACAAAATTATTGAAGAAGTGCTGTATCCCGCCATGGAAGACTTTGCGTTGGACCTTGTCGTTGGCAAAGGGCCATCGGCGCGCTCCATCCGCCTTCAGCTCGAACCGTTTACGATTATAGGCGCTACCACGCGAATGAATCTCCTCTCGTCACCACTTCGAGATCGCTTTGGCGTTTCGCATCATCTCGAATTTTATACCGACGAAGATATCGAAAAGATTCTGACGCGTTCATCAGAACTTCTGCATATCGCGATAGACGAAGATGCGCGCAAGAGTCTGGCGGCACGCGCGCGCAAAACACCGCGCATTGCCAACCGCCTTTTAAAGCGCGTGCGTGACTTCGCGGAAGTAAAGTACGACGGCCGCATTACGCACGCAATCGCAAACGAAGCATTAAGCGCGCTCGCTATCGATATTCACGGCATGGACGCAACCGACCGCCTCATTATCAAGACCATCGTGGAAACATTTAACGGCGGCCCTGTTGGACTCAACACCCTTGCCGCCGCCCTTTCTGAAGATGAAGCGACGATCGAAGAAATTTACGAGCCATTTTTGCTCCAACAAGGGTTTTTGCACCGCACGCCGCGCGGTCGCATCGCCACAGAGCGCGCATACCAATACCTCGGCGCAAAACAACCGACTCTCGTATGATTCCTTTCAGCATCCTCCTCGTGATCTTTTTTGCGTTCATGGGACTCGTCCTCCTGTTCACCTTCTTCAACATCTACCACATGCTGCGCTACGGGAAGGCGGGACTCACCACACCTCTTGTCACAATCGCCTACGTCGTTGTCATCTTTTTTATGATCACGATGTCCGTGCGCAACATCTTAAACATCGATTGGACAGAGCGCGTCGACTTCTTTCCAAGCGTCTCTTCGCCGTACGTCGTTTTTTAACGTATGTTTCACATTCACCACCTCCCCAATCAGCGTCCAGACGAAAAAACCATTTTGTTTTTGCGGCGACATTGGGTCAGTGTGTTTAAAATCACGGTGATTACGTTTGCGGCGGCGGCTGCACCGCTTGGACTTCTTTGGCTTTTTTCGCGCGTCATGCCCGAATTGCTCGCCTCTCCGTTTTCCGATGCCGTGCAAACGGTTTTCCTATCGATCTACTATCTCGCCATCGTGACATTCTTTTTCCAGGAATTCATCGACTACTATCTCGACACATGGACCGTCACAACCGAACGCATCATCAATATCGAACAACATGGGCTTTTCCACCGTGTTGCTTCCGAGATGCACTTGAATGTGATTCAGGATGTGTCGGCGCAAATCGACGGACCTTTGCACACATTTTTGGACTACGGCGACGTGCAACTACACTCGGCGGGACCCGTCCAACGTTTTAACTTCCGTGATATCCCACATCCCGAGCGTGTCCGTGAAGTGGTTCTGCGTCTTGTTGAAGACGATCGCGCGCGCCATCCTGTTGCGTCAACAACACAACAGACTTGAGCGAGCGGGGCGTTTAAGGCCACCGATAGTTTTCCCACGCCCAGCGGCTCACGCGTTCCACGTTTGCAAAACTTTCCGCGCGCGTCGCGGATCCCAACACCACAACAACAAGTTCCTTATCCTCTTCATAGCGAGACGGGCGCAGTTGCTCAACAACGTTCCATCCGGACTCATATAAAAAACCTGTCTTGCCCGCCGTCACCCACACATCGTCATACTGCGGATAATACAGCATCCAGTTTGTCGTCGTAATCTGACGTTGTTCTCCTTGCGTGTCAGCGATCGTGCGACGATAGGTTTGCGTGATTTGGCGCACTGTTTCATTGTTCGAAAAAATTTCGCGCGCGAAATACGCGACTTCGCGTGCCGTAGACTGATTGTCTTTGTCGATGCCAGAGGGATCCGTGAAGCGTGTTTGCTGCAATCCAAGCGAGCGCGCGCGAACGTTCATGTGCGCAACAAAGTCCTCACGCGTGCCGCCAAGCGAGCGCGCGATTGCATTCGCCGCATTGTTTGCCGACCCCACAAGCGTGGCATACACCAAATCGCGCAGACGAAAATGTGCTCCGTGAGCCACCTGCAACTTTGCGCCCCCTACATCGTCCGTGTTGTACACATTTTGCCACGCGTCCAAATTCGGTGCGTTGATTGTGACGATGTCAGCCGTCATAAGTTTTGTAATGCTCGCGATCGGCCACAGTTCATCCGCCTTCTGTGCGCCCAACACCATGCCGCTTTTTTTATCAACGACGACCCACGAAGCTGACGCCAATGTCGGCGGCGCAATCCCCTTATCTTGCGGAGGAGATGCGGGCGGACGATACAGAGATAGTTCGGGATACGCCTGCCATCCGTACTGCTTCGCCCAATCTGTCATGTTCATGAGAAAGCCGGCCGCTGTGTGCGGAATCGCAGCGCCATCTTCCAAAAACGCCGCTTGTAAATCCGGACGTACCTTCCAAATCGCATACAGATCGGACGACATGGCGCGCGCAGAAAATGGCAACACGCCAACCGTTAAAACAAAAAAGAGCGCAAACAACTTCATACGGCTTTTTTGTACGGCTCTTCTTCCGTCTCATCACTATCACGTTGCGCGGGCGTGACCGCTTCTTCAGCGCCGCCTCCCATGCGCATGTTATTCACAGATAAAATATGGAGGCGCTGA
>CAZDJC010000020.1:0-8201 GCA_964505655.1 uncultured Gammaproteobacteria bacterium | reverse complement strand
GTGTTTGGACTGTGGGCAATCGCAGACGCGCTCATCCCTGCTATTTATAGCGATGCGTACGTGGACGCGGTGTTGCCATTTCGTACGCTGATTTTTGTGCTTGTGCTTATTTTTCTCGACTTCCCAATAGGCGCGCTTCTCAACGCCGATGATCATCAACGTTTGAAGACAGCTATTATGGGCGGGACGATGATTGTCAACGTTGTCGCAAACATTGTTTTGATTCCCCGATTCGGTGTTGTTGGGGCATGCATGGCAGCCGTTATTGCATTCATCTTTCTCTACGGTGCCGGATTGTACGCACTCCATGCACTCCTGCATTATGACATCAAGCGCGTGCTGCGCATCGTCGGTCCCGTACTCCTGTGTGGAGTTCTCATGGCGCTTGTCGTGCTTCTTGTGAAGCCGCTCGTCGGATGGATCACGTCTATCCCGATTGGCGCCGCGGTGTATGTTGCGGGGCTCCTCCTCACGCACGCCATCACGATTGAGCAGTTGAAAACCATACGTGCACGCATTTTTGCATGACGTTTTTGACGGTCACAACGGATTTTTTGCCTCAAGGCGGCGGTCTTGCGCGATATGCAGACGCTGTTTGCCGCGTATTTGCGCCATCGATGTCTGTGCGCGCCGATATCATGGCGACGGATGCTCAAAAACAAGTCTGCAAACACGCGCTCCCGTACGCCGTGTCGTACGAGCCGTTTTTACGCTCGACGTGGCCAATGTGGTGGAGGGCTGTTCCCCTCATGCGCAAGGCAACACAAGACATGATGTTTGTGCATCACGTGTTACCATTTGGAACGGCAGCGATGCTTGCTCAAAAACCGTATGTTGTTTTCTTGCATGGGATGGATTTTTGGACTGCAGAACAGCGCCTTTTCAAGTGTTGGCTTATGCGTCGCGTGCTCCGACACGCACACACCGTTGTTGTGAATACATTCTCATTGAAGCATCACGTAGAGACGTTGATAGGCCGTCGCGATGTGATGGTGTGTTACCCGCAACCATGGATCGTCGGGAGTCCTCATACACACACGAATCGAACACGCGTAGAGCTCGTCAGCGTTTCAAGACTCGTTGAACGGAAAGGCATTCAGCGTGTTCTAAATGTTCTCGCAAGCGATGCCGTACTGCGCGCGTCCTGTCATTACATGATCGTCGGAGAAGGGGATTTTGGTGAAACACTAAAACGCATGATTGCAGAAAAACAGCTTGCCTCATGCGTGACATTGACGGAGTCATCTTCCCCCGAGGTATGGAAAAGCGCGTATGACAACGCAGACATATTCGTGTTGCCCACCATACAGCGCGAAGGTGACCGTGAGGGGTTTGGGATGGTCTACCTCGAGGCAGCAACGTTTGGTGTGCCGTCCATCGCGTCTCGTGTTGAGGGAGTTGACGAAGCGGTGATCGACAAGGAAACGGGGTTGCTTGTGGGTGACGACGATGAATTGCGTCGTGCGCTACATGCGCTCATTGAAGACACGCACATGCGGGAACGTCTTGGCCAACAGGCGTATGCGCATGTGCAAACGTTTCTTCATCGCGAGAGGATATTTGCCCCACTCAAAGCACGTTTTGGCCTATGATCTCTGTTGTCATCCCTACATACAACCATGCCTCTTCACTTGTGCGCTGTCTGAACAGCGTGTTAGCACAGAGGGATGTTGATCTTGATGTCATCATCGTAGACGATGGCTCGACAGACACAACACAGGAGGCGCTTTTTCCATACGCAAACGACGCGCACGTGCGCATGGTGCGCCAAGACAATCGCGGATCAAACAACGCGCGAAACGCGGGAGCACGCTTGGCGCGCGGCGCGTTTCTGATCTTCGTGGATGCAGATGCCGTGCTGCTCCCAACTATGCTTTGCACGTTGCAGCACGCCCTACAGCAAAATACGAACTCCGCTTATGCGTACAGCGACTTTCGCTACTCATGGAAGCGCTTTCGTGCAGGCGCGTTTAGTGAGACACGTCTCAAGACCATGAACTTCATTCATACGAGCGCTCTTATGAGGCGCGAGGCCTTTGAGGAATTCGACGAGTCTATCCGACGGTTTCAGGACTGGGATTTGTGGCTGACGCTTCTTGCTCACGGTAACGTCGGTGTGTATGTTCCTCAAATGTTGTTTGCCATTTCCGTAGAGCGCGCGGGCATCTCCTCATGGTTGCCGAAGATGTCGTATCATGCACCGTGGCGCTGGTTTCCGGGAATCCGCGCACGTGTGCGGTCGTATGAAGACGCGCGCGAGGTTATCCGAAGGAAACATCATCTATGACAGCCTTTGCATCCCAATGGACTGGGCGCGTGTTCCATACCACCCTTGTTGGACTCATACTGCTCGATATTGTTTCGTTTGCGACGCTCAACACACAAGCGGAAGTTTTTCTGTTTGTCCTTCTCGCGCTTGCGGCGATCGGCGTTGCCCTGTTCAAACCCGAGTGGCTTTTGCCAATCGTTTTTGCCGAGCTGATTTCTACATCCAACGGACACGGGTTAAACATTGAGCTATTTGGAATTTCCGTGGGCATTCGCATGGTGTTATTTGCAATCGCGTTGGCGGCCACATGCGTGCGCGTGATGCGATCGCGCGAGTCTGTGTGGCCGTCATCACTGCGCTTAGGAGGCATTCTACTCGTCATTCTTTTTGTGTACGCAACCGTTTCAGGTTTTTTGCGCGGATACGACGTCCGAGACGTGTATCTCGACGCGAACGGCTACTTCGCCATTGGCTACATTTGGATTGCAAGCGTGTGGACAACAACAGCCCTTTCGCGCCATGCATTGTACGAAGCGTGCGCGGCCGCCGTGATGTGGGTCGCCATGAAATCATTGCTCTTTGTGTTCGCGTTTGGCCACCTGCACCCCGTGACACTCGACCCGTTGTATCGATGGATTCGCGACACGCGTTTGGGCGAAATCACGCTGCAAGTGGGCAACGTCTACCGCGTCTTTTTGCAATCGCAATGGTTTCTTGTTCCTTCCGCACTTGTCACCACTGCTTACATCCTGTTTAGCGAACAGCGAAGTGTCCGCGAGACGGCGCCTCGTATAGCGCTTATCTTGTTTGCGTCCTCGCTCCTCATTAGTCTCTCGCGGAGTTATTGGATTGGACTCATCGCTGGCATTGTCATCCTCGCTCTATGGGCACTTGCGAAAAAGCGTTTCCGCGCCGTGGGGAAAACCATGTTCGACGGAGTTGTTTTGTCCATGTCTGCCATGGCACTTTTGTGGATTTTGATCGCGGTGCCTGTCTATCAAACAGGCGGCTCGGGCATCTTTGCGCAATTGTTTGAGCGTCGTGCAACCACAACGTCTGACGCCGCCCTCGATAGCCGCCGACAATTGCTGGAGCCCCTCAAAGAGGCCATACGCACGTCCCCATGGTTTGGGTATGGGCTCGGAAAAACGGTCTCATACGAAACGCAGGATCCCCGCTATATCTCGATGCACGGCACCAACATCGTCACAACGTATGCGTTTGAGTGGGGATGGCATGACGTGCTCGTGAAATTTGGTGTTGTGGGGTTGGCCATTTTTATCTACTTCTTTGTTACGCTTCTATGGGCACTCTTCACGCGCTCATGTCGTATGCCTGAAAAACGATGGCTCATCGTTGCGGGCGTTGCGTCTCTTATCGCGCTCGTTGTCACACATACGTTCAGCCCATACATCAATCATCCGATCGGATGGGGGACGATCGCTCTTGTCGTGACACTCCTTGTTGGGTATCCTCAAAGAGAGGAACCCATGTCCATCAATGTAGAAACGCGCCCACAGACACTCCCACACTATGCCAAGCCCCTTTGCGACACGCGTTCTGCGCATCGTCACACAGATTCCAAGGGGGGAAGTGTGCTCATATAGCGAGGTAGCACGCCTTGCGGGGCATCCAAAAGCGGCGCGCGCGGTTGGTACTGTGCTCAAACATAATTGGGATCCCGACGTGCCCTGCCATCGCGTGATCTGCAAAGACGGTCGGCTTGGGCAATATAATCGAGGCGCACAAACGAAAAAGCAGCTTTTAGAAAGCGAGGGAGCAATTTACACGTAACATCACCATATGGAGTGGATAACGGTTCTTATGTGGGTGGGGCGCATCATCGTTGGTCTTTATTTTGTGCGTGCAGGCATCATGCATCTTGTCAAACTTGACGCGATGACTGGGTACGCCGCGTCAAAAGGCCTCCCGTTTCCCAAGGCCGCAACCGCGTTGAGCGGGGTGTTCCTCTTGTTGCTTCCGGGACTTGGCGTCTTGTTTGGCAATCTCGCCATTGTCGCGCAATCCTTTGGAGCGCTCATCATCTTCCTGCTCTTGGCTGCGTTTACGATGCATGCCTTTTGGAAGGAGAAGGACATGGCGCGCATGGCTGATGAAGTGAACTTTTACAAAAATGTGGCGTTTGCCGGCGCGCTGATGATTGCACTGGTTGGATGGCTGTTATGAGCGTGTTGGCGCCATCGTTTTTTGAGAGAGACACGGTCGTTGTGGCACGGGAACTTTTAGGCCATGTGCTTGTGCGTGAATGGCAAGGGAAGCGCATTGCATCCGTCATTACAGAAACAGAAGCATACGACGGGCCACAAGACAAAGCATGTCATGCCTATGGCTCGCGCCGCACCGCGCGAACGGAGCCCCTCTTTGGGAGAGCCGGCACATGGTACGTATATTTGTGCTACGGCATGCATTGGATGCTGAACGTGGTCACTGGACCACGAGACTATCCGGCCGCAGTGCTCATACGCGGTGTTGCATCGGCGTTGGGTCCGGGGAGAGTCACAAAGGATTTCTTTGTGGGTAAACGACAGAACGGGAGGGCCGCTCTCAAAGCGAACGGGCTATGGATCGAAAAGACAGAGAGTGTGGTGACGCATGCGCAGATTACCTCCGCACCACGTGTGGGCATCGACTACGCGGAAGAGTGGCGCGACAAGCCCATGCGCTTTATCCTGAAGGCACCTCATGTATGCGTATCGAAAGTTCGGCGTTTAAAACAGGCGGCTTGATCCCTGTGCGCTTTACATGCGATGGGGACAACGTAAGTCCGCCGCTCACGTTTTTGGACATCCCAAAAAACGCTGTGTCACTTGTTTTGATTATGGAAGACCCGGATGTCCCACAAAGCATCCGCAAAGACGGCATGTGGGATCACTGGGTCGTGTTTAATATCCTCCCAACAACTGCGGGCATCGAGGAAGGAGCGCCCCCACAGGGCACTGTAGGATTGTCTACGAAGGGCGTTTGCGGCTATGGCGGCCCATGTCCGCCCGATTGTGAACATCGTTATTTCTTTCGGCTATTTGCACTCGATACCATGTTGGCACTCAAAGCCAAGTCTACAAAAACAGATGTGCTCTGCGCCGCAAAAGACCATGTGCTTGCACGCGCGGAACTCATGGGGCGCTACGACCGAGTGCGTTAGGCCTATCGCAGTGGAAACGACGCATTTTTTCTCGTCCGTGCAAATGTAGCAGCAGACGATGGTTTTTTGCCCTCGATTTGCAATGTGTCAATGACAAGCGCGCCAACACGCGCCTGACCGTCTCCACAGTGGAGCGTGGGCGCTGACGCACTGTGCATGTCCTCCACATGCGCTTTGAGAATCTTCAGACGCTTCCACGCACCGTCGATGAAGACCTCTGTCCACGTTCCCGGCCACGGATGAAAGGCGCGAATGCGGCGTTCGATGGACACAGCGGACTGTGCCCAATTGATGCGTGCGTCCTCGCGCGATAATTTTTTGCAATAGGTTGCGTTTTTGTCCACCTGCTCGATCGGCTGAATTTCCCCGTCACGATAACGCACGAGCACGTCGCCTAGACGCTCGGCACCCATGCGCATGAGACGCATCAGTAACTCGTCACCCATTTCGTGCTCGCCGATCTCCGTTTTCACCTGTTCAAGGATAGGTCCGTGATCCATTTTATCGTCCAAAACCATAAATGACACCCCCGTTTGCGTGTCGCCGGCAAGGATAGCCGAGGGAACGGGTGTTGCACCACGCCAATGCGGCAAAAGCGATGGATGGATATTCACGATGCCCCATGGCGCAAGTTGCACAACCGCAGGCGAGACGATGCATCCGTACGCGACAAGCACGCATACGTCCGGATGCAATGACTGCATACGCGCTAGTTCCTCTTCAGGACGCGTGGGCGACAGTGTCAGGATGTTTTTCGAAGCCGCGAACGCTGCAACAGGCGATGGCGTCACTGTGGCATGGCGCCCCACGGGACGCGCGGGCTGTGTCACAGCGGCGCACACGTCAAAACGCTCGTCATTGGCAAGCGCGTGGAGGGCCGGAACACTCTCCTTTGGCGTCCCAAAAAAAATGACCCGCATGCGCGTTTTCATGGCTTTTGAACGCTCCCATGCGTGAAGCGCTTTACCTTATCGATAAACAAGATGCCGTCCAAGTGGTCAATTTCATGCTGGAACACAATTGCGTGCAGGCCTTTGAGCGAGAGGGCAACGGGATGCCCATCGATGGTTTTTGCCTCAACGTCCACGCCCTTGTGGCGATCCACGATACCAAAAACACCTGGAACTGACAGACACCCCTCTTCAAATTCAACGAAAGTGTTTGAGCGACGGACAATCACGGGATTGACAAACGCGCGAGGCCCAACATGGGGCATTGAGACAAGAATGACGCGCTTCGAGACACCGATTTGCGGCGCGGCAATCCCAATGCCTTCGTCCGCTTTCATGGCCAACCGTAATTTCGCCTCAAGCTCCTTCAAATCGTCCAAACCAAATGCGGTGTCCACGACAAGCGAGGACACAATACGCAGTTGCGGATTCGGATGAGTTAAAACGGTTGGCATGTGTTGCGGAAACTTCTAGTCAACGAACATATCGCTTTTTTGCGATTGCGTCAAGAGAAACGACGCGACGTGCTCATTTGGAACTTTGACGAGGCGGTCGTCCTGTCCCTTGGAACGGACACGCACAAGGGAACCGAAGGGTGGGTAGTGAAAACGTTCGCGCGCCGCGCTCTCTTCTTTAACGAGAGACGTTGCGCTGCCAAAAGAGGAGTGAACGAGTTCGCGATGCCATGTTTGGATCACGCAAGGGACGTGCGCATCGGCGGCTGCGCTCGCAAGAATGCGCAGCGTTCGGCGCGCCTGCTCGAGCGAACGAAAGTGATGGTGGACAAACTCCTGCTCGGCTGCAACAACGCCTATGCCGCCGAGCATTGCCGTGTGCGGCCAATGGGAAAGCAGTGTGCGTGTGACAAGCACAATGCCACACGGCGGTATAGCGTCTCCGGCATGAACATGCAAAACGGGTTTGCGACACGCATGCTCAAGGGCCTTCACAACCGCGTCGGCGCCAAGTCCTCGTGTTGAAAGACGCGTGCTCCCACATTGCGCACATTGCAACAAGGGGGTCACAGACGTTGCGCATGATCCGCACATTAGCGTTTGCTTGTGCGGACGAAGCGGTCGGCCGCACATCACACAATCCACACTACGCCCGCAATCTTTGCATTGCACCATCCGCCCGTCGCCCAAACGATTGAGATAGAGAAGGAACAGACGATCGGGTGAACAGGCGTTGACCGCGTCCAAAAGCGACGCACTTAAAAACCATATTGACGTTTTTTCGCGAGGATCATCGAGGGCGGCAACAGTCGGTGAGGGCGATGCCCACGCATCGAAGGTTACTGCGCCCTCTTCCGGCCGCGGCAAGCAATCAAGATAGGCAACAGGCGCGCCTTGCATGGCGTGGCGCGCTTGCACACACCACCGCGCATTATAATGCGGTTTTTGATCCCATGACACGTAATCTTCGGATCCCGCGTCTAACACAACAATGCGCGCCCGAAGGGGGAGTGGCAGAAGCGCTCCCGCGCGCGTTGCCACAAGCGCCTTGAGCGACCCCGAACGCCATAACTCAGCCATTTCGAATGCAACAGACTTTGACATTTCGCCTCCAAACACACGCACAGAATCCGTCACGTGCGCCACAAGCTGTGCCATAAACACGGCGTCATCGCGTGACGAACAAAGAATCAAGACGGGGTCCGTGCTCGTCCTCACTAAACCTAGCGCCGCAATCATGCCTAAACGCCTTGATGCAATCGCGACAGAAGCGTGCGGTGTCTTGAGAATATGCTGGACGATACCCTGAGTCGCACTCGCATGATCGCGACTCACTGAAAGAGTGGTGTGATCCTGTTTATAGA
>CAZDJC010000019.1:1138-8354 GCA_964505655.1 uncultured Gammaproteobacteria bacterium | reverse complement strand
CTATGGAGGAAGGGGTGACATGGAGTGACGCTATGCGTCACGACATCCAGAGGGGAAACGCCGTTTCCCCATGGAAGCCCGAACGGATGTGAGGGCGCGTGAGAGTCCCTCCCTGCCCACCATTCTTCGCTCCGCTTCGCAGAGCTACGAATGGCAAGCCATCCCACTCTGCCCTCCGGGCTCCGTTTGGGACCACGTAAGGGATTGTTCCAATTTATTTTCTCCACGGAAGTCCAGTAAATGGAAATTAGGGATTAGACCAAACAAACCTATGCGTATTGTTCTTGTACACGGATACAAATCGTCACCACAGCAAAACTTTTGGCCGTGGCTTCGCGATGAACTCGCAAAACGCGGGCACGACACAATTCCCGTGACGCTTCCAAATCCGGAAACGCCCAACTGTCAGGAATGGGTAGAAGCAATTAATCAGGCAATCTCGCGGCCGGGTGGCGACACCATCTTTATAGGGCATTCACTTGGCAACATCGCCCTTCTGCATTATCTTGAAAACGCGCAGATGAGCGGAACGCCAAAGTCCGTCATCATGATTTCGGCGCCGTATTTTATTGGACACCCACGCTTTGAAAGTTTTTTCACGCCGCCTGTTGATTTCGATACGGTCATGTGGAAGGGGCAGGAGTTTGCCATCATCCATGCGAAAGATGACACCATTGTGCCGTTTGATCACGCCCTCAAATACGAACGCGAGCTCAACGGACACCTTTTTGCGCCAGAAACAGGAGGTCATTTTCTTGAAGTCAAAGAACTTCCGTTGGTGCTCGAGCTTATACAGGAGCGATCGGGGGAGCCGGGCTCGACATTGCATGATGATTTTCACGACATTCATCTCACATAAACGAATCACGCCCGAGACGAGCGTGAGAGTTAGGAGGAGCGGCGCCAATTCCAGTTTTGCAACGCGCGGTACGTAAACAACGTACCGAAAAATGTGCTCATGAGAGCGCCAAGCCCGCTTGCGTGAACGAGGAGTTCAATAAAACCACCTTGCGTGGGTACATCCACAAAAAGGGCAATGAGCCCAGTACCGATGACCTTCAGATACGCGACGATAGCTGCAAAAAGCCACGCCGGACGAATACCATCCTTTTTCATGGATTGGACAGCGACGTGAAAACGCGCGGAGTAGGCCGAAGGATTGCGAATGAACATGGTACTGCTGACATCATAAACATGATTCCAAGAGGCGGTCAACGTTTGACAGGTCTCGTGAAAGCGCGGTAAAACCAAGGCGCTCCTTACAAGGGCACACCCATGCCAAGACAAAAAGGCCAAAGACCTATTCTATACTCGTGGAGTACGTTGCCTCCGCGGTTCCGAGAAGTGGTGAAGTGGGCAGCTACGGAAGCAGGAGAGACGGCGTCATCGGAGAAATTTGTTGAGCAAATCATCGCGAGTGCAAGTGATCAACTTCACGCGAGCGACGCAATAAATTATTGCATTCTTGTTGGAGCACTCGTGAAATCCAGTACTGAAGAACTAGTCACATACGTTGACCAGGAACAATGTCGCAAGATTGTGGCGGCGCTTGCCAAGAAGAGTAAGCGTCCTCCAAGAAAGCCGAAGGATTCTGCGCAGAGAGCACAAGAATTGAGTGATGCGCAGAAAGGTGTCCTCAAGGCTGCGGCGCCTCCTGCAGTGCCTCCTTCACCTCCAACAACTGCGGAAAAATTGGAGATGGAATTGCGACGCCTTTTGGGCGAGCTTGGTGACTACGACAAGCGCGTCGCTGAACGCGAACGACTCAAGACAGAAGTCGCTTCGTACGAACGGCGTGCGCAAGATGGTCGTAACCGTCTCGCCGCGGTTCAGCAAGAGCTAGATCGCATGCAGCCACTGAAGGATCGCACCGACACGCTCGAGCGATTCTTGAAGGATGAAGAGTTTGTGAAGATTGTGAACTAACGTTGCGGACCCCGAAACACTCGATTCGGGGTCCAGTTTATAAACAGTGAAGCCCCGCGCCTAAGAGAATGGCGGGGGCTTTTGAATCTTTGGAAACTATTATTCTTTTTGCACGTTTTCGCTCATCGTATTACGGGTGGCCTTCATGGCCTTCTTTTTTCCAGTTAGCCAGTTCCCATGGTTTTTTCGGCCCACCGGAGTTAACCAGTGAGCCGCGCACCTTAACAGAAGCGTCCTCTTTTGTCAAGCCCTCAAACCCTATAAAAACAGCCAAAATCCCCAGTTGTCAGTGCAACACCCAAGAGTTTGTCCAGCGGGACTTGACAGATTATTCACGCCGTGGTATGGTCTCCCGTCATCAATTCTTTGAGGAGGTGACAGAAATGAGTGCAGATGCTTGTCGCACTACATTCTACAAAACAAAACATCCGGCATTTCCGGGTGTTTTGTTTTTGACACTTAGTTTACGAACACTGCGCCGCTTGCTTGTGTGTTGTAGCTGTCGTGGAAGCCAAACGTCCCTTTTGTCTTGAATTTTCGTTGGAAGCTCTTGCCGACCTCGATTGTTCCCGAACCCCATGTAAGATCGTCGCCTGTTGCCGCATGCTGTTGTGTTCCTGCATTCATAAACTTTACAACGCGTCCCGCGGTAATGTTCACCTCCGTTGGGCTAAATCCTGTATCGGAAATCTGCACGGTAACGGCCTCCTGCAACCCTTTGTCTGTGTTGATGTTGGCGGCGGCTGACGTAATCGTGGCAACAGGGAAATCGGCGGAAGCCGTGAGAGCAACGTCCACGGAATAGTTCGCAAAGAATGCATCCGGCACATCATCAATCTGTTTGTTCCAATTCGCGCCGTATAGCTCAATTGCCACCGCTTCCGACGGCACATGATGCAACGCTCCGTTTGCACCAACAGTGTATGTTTTTGGATCGGACTGAATCTTTACCATCTTTACGCCCGGGCGATAGGTCACGTTTCCCCCAATGGGGATTTCACCTAGTTGGGCATCCGAAATGAACTTGACGCTACTAAAGTTTGCGTACCACGTGAAATATGTTTTGGAGTTTGGAAACACGTAGCGGAACCCGTCGGCGCCATAGTAGTACACGGCGCTGAACGTTTCGCCGCGGATAAGATCACCCGAATGGATTTCGACATTTGCGTTGGCACGCGGTTGGCCCGAGACGATGTGAATTCCGAAGGCAACACCCAGAATCGCGAGAACAACGAGGAACTTTTTCATAGAAAATTGGTTTTTTCAAGAGATGGGTTTCAGTATAACACGTTCATTTTGTGAGACAATGCGAGATATTCACTGCGCAAGTTCTTGCAGTTTTTTGAAGGCATTTAAGGGGTTTTTTGCGGCAAAAATCGCACTGTTCACACACAGATGTGTGGCGCCGGCCCGTACAAGGTCGGGGATGGTTTGAGCGTTGACACCGATGTCGACGGCAATGTTTTTATGTGGGTCGCATGCACGGAGTGCGGCAACTTTTGCGACTGTTTCGGGGAGGAGCGGGCGACCGGAATATCCCGGCTCGTTTCCGCGTATGAGCACCATGTCTGCAGCATCGAGGAGATGTTCGATGTCTTTAAGCGTCGTTTGTGGCAAAACGGCAAGCCCTGCTTCAAGTCCAAGCGCGTGGATTCCACCCAGAAGCGTGCGAACATCTGTCGTGAGTTCTGCGTGCACATGTGCGCGCACAATGCGCGTGTCACGTGCCCATGCGCGAACGATTGGAAGTGGATCGTTGACCATGAGATCGAGTTCGAATTCGATGTCGTCCTTGATGTTCGAAAGGACGGAGGCGTCATGAAACGTTTTTGGTTTCACGAAAGTGCCGTCCATGATATCGACGCTCAACACGGACGCCGCGCCTTGCAGTGCGGCAATGCGTGCTTGGAAAGTATGCGCATCTTCAACGAGAAGCGCTGGGATGATTTGTGCAGGCATGCCCAGTACTACACCTTCGAAATGAATGAACGGAGTCGCTTAGCCAGAAACCTTCTCCCTCCGGTCGTTTTCAGATATCGCTCACGACGTAACGCGTCATTCTCTGAAAGACATGCTTCATAATATACCAAACGCACTGGCTGGCGATACGACGTAGAGAAGACCTTTTTCGTGAGGTGTTCATTCATTCTCCTTCGAAGATCGTTTGTAAATCCCACGTATCGTGCCCGATCAAAAAGGCTTTCGAGAACATACGTGTAGAAAAATGTCGAAGTTGTAGTACTGGGCATATTAGTTGTTGTCTTCGATGTCCTCAATCTTTTTTAGGCGTCGCTTGTGGCGGGGGGCTCCGGAAAATGGTGTTTGCAAAAAGGCCTCAACATTCGCGCTGGCATCTTTAAAGGACATAAGTCGTCCTGGAAGACATAGAACATTGATGTCGTCGTCGCGGCGGGCGCCTTGTATGGCCTCTTGTGAGTACCCGATTCCCGCGCGCACGCCATCGGTTTTGTTTGCGACAATGCAAACGCCCTCGGCGTTTCCGCATAACAGCACTCCTTTCGCGTCGTTATCTTGCGCGACATGTGTTGCCACGGCATGTGCGGCGTCGGGATAGTCATCCGTTGGATCCAACGCTGTGCCTCCTAGATCTTTCACGTCGTGTCCCTTCTCAACGAGGAGACGCTTTAGACGTTCCTTGAGATCAAACCCGGCGTGATCACTTCCGATGTAGAGCTTCATAGTGGGGGTGCGTTCTTGTTTTTTTCTGTGAATCCGATAGAGTCAATGCGCAAAATTGAATGTCGTGGTTGAGTAACGTCATACTATCGAAGCCCCGCACCCTATGCAACAGCCGCAAAGCGCGCGTGAACGTGAAGAAGCGATCCTCGCCTTTTGGAAACAGGAGCGCGTGTTTGAACGATCGGTCGAAGAGCGTCCGAAAAATAATCCATACGTTTTCTACGATGGCCCGCCGTTTGCAACTGGCACACCGCACTATGGCCACATCGTTGCGAGCACGATAAAGGATGTCGTGCCGCGATACTTTACGATGCGCGGAAAGCGCATTGAGCGTGTATGGGGATGGGATTGCCACGGACTGCCGATTGAAAACATTGTCGAAAAAGATTTTGAGCTTGGGAGCCGTGCCAATATTGAGGCGTTTGGTGTCGAGAAATTCAATGCGTCGTGTCGTTTGCGCGTTTTGGAGTACGCGGACGAATGGGAAAAAGTAATTCATCGGCTCGGACGGTGGGTAGACATGGAGCATGCGTATCGCACCATGGATCCTGCGTTTATGGAATCGGTATGGTGGGGGTTCAAACAGCTCTACGACAAAGGCGCCGTGTACGAAGGGTTTCGCCCAATCCATATTTGTCCGCGCTGTGCCACCGTGCTCTCCCAATCGGAAGTGGGGCAAGGATATAAAGACGTGACGGACCCCTCGCTTGTTGTGCGTTTTCGTTTGCGCGACGAAAAGGACACGTTTGTGCTTGTGTGGACAACGACGCCGTGGACGCTGCCCGGCAACATGTTGCTTGCCATCGCTCCAAATGAACGGTACCTCAAAGTCAAACAACGCAATGAGCAGTTGATCGTCGCCAAATCGCGCGCGCAAGCCGTGTTGGACGGCGCGTACGAAGTCGTGGGTGAGTTGTCATCGAGCGAACTCGCGGGCAAAATGTACGAGCCGCTCTTCTCGTATTTTGCGGATCGGAAAGGGGCATTTCGTGTGGTTGAGGGAGCGTTTGTCAGCATGGAAGAAGGCACGGGGATCGTGCACATCGCGCCAGGATTTGGCGAAGACGATTTTGCATTGGGACAGCGCGAAGGGCTCGAGATCATTCGCCACATTTATATTGATGGCACGATGGCGGACGAGGTGACGGACTTCGCCGGACAACAGGCGAAGGAGAGTGATGAGGACATTGTCGAGTGGTTGACGGGACGCGGGATGATCTACTCGGCGTCCAAAATTCGTCACAGCTATCCGCACTGTTGGAGATGCGACACGCCACTTTTGAATTACGCGACGACGTCGTGGTTTATCAAAGTTGCCGAAATTCGCGACGAACTTTTGAAATTGAATCAAGACATTCACTGGGTGCCTGAATACATGAAGCACGGACGGTTTGAAAACTGGCTTGAAGGCGTGCGTGATTGGTCCGTGAGCCGCAGTCGATACTGGGGAACGCCATTACCTATTTGGCGCGCGGAAGATGGCGATGTGATTGTGGTGGGATCTGTCGCACAACTCAAAGAGCTCTCCGGCGTTGAGGCGAAGGACATTCACAAGCACGTTGTTGACGCGATCGAAATTCAACGCGACGGCAAAACATTTCGCCGCGTTCCCGAGGTGTTTGATTGTTGGATTGAGTCGGGCTCCATGCCGTTTGCCCAAGTGCACTACCCGTTTGAAAACCGCGATGCATTTGAAAAGGGGTTCCCCGCGGAGTTTATCGCCGAGGGCGTTGACCAAACGCGCTGCTGGTTTTACTACTTGCTCGTGATGTCGTACTGGCTGTTTGGGCGCGCGCCGTATCGCCACGTGATCGTAAACGGCATTGTGTTGGCCGAGGACGGAAAAAAGATGGCCAAGCGCCTGAAAAATTACCCCGACCCTATGAAGATGATCGATCTCTACGGCGCGGACGCCATGCGCATGTATCTCATGTCATCGGCGGTCGTGCACGCCGAGGACCTTCGTTTTTCGGAAAAGGGCGTCAAAGAAACCGCGAACAAAGTATTAGGGGTGCTTTCAAATATCCTTCATTTTTATGCGTTGTTTGTGAAAACGGAGCCCTCGGTGGTGGCGCTAGAAGAGCGAACGCCACTGGATCGGTGGGTGTTGGCGCGCGCAAACGAAACCACGCGCGCGATGACGCAACATATGGATCGCTATGAGTTGGCGCCCTCGGCGCGCTTGCTTCAGCAGCTCATTACGGATGTGTCTCAGTGGTATGTGCGCCGGAGTCGTGACCGATTTAAGGGAGAGGAAGGCACTGAGGCACGGGCTGCCGCGCGCACATTGTTTGAAGTGACGGAACGGTTGGCGCTTTTGTGCGCGCCGTTTATGCCGTTTATGTCCGAACACATGTTTCAATCGTTGACGAAGCGCGGCGCGTCGGAGTCCGTCCATCTTCTTTCGTGGCCGATGCCAGAAGATCAAACGTCTGATGAAGAAAAAATTCTCGGGGACATGGCGCGCGTGCGCGATGTGGTCACGCGTGTCCTTGAACAGCGCGAACGGGCACAAGTGCCTGTGCGCCAAATGTTGCGGCGTGTCACCGTCGTCTTACCGGAGCCGCTTGATCCTGCGCTGTGCGACATC
>CAZDJC010000019.1:0-1128 GCA_964505655.1 uncultured Gammaproteobacteria bacterium | reverse complement strand
GGGATTTGCGCGCGACATGGGGCGACGCGCCAACGCGCTTCGTAAGGACGCGGGGCTTGCCATCCACGACACGATTGTTTTGCACTATGAGACGACGGATCACGACGTCGAAGCGGCGATCAAAGAACACGAGGCGTTTTTGAAAGAACGCGCGCGTGCCGTGCAAGTCAAACAGGGACTTGACGGTGCCACGAAGACAGAGGAGAGTATGAGTGGAGTCGAGGTTCGCCTCGGACTTTCACCTGCGGGAAACACGTGAGTCGCACATGCCTTGGTTGGATTGAAGTCGACAGCCGCATCCTGACGATGCTGTCCAAGGGCGCCTTCATTCATTTCGACCCCGTGTTTCTAAACCGTGCGGGGTGGAATGTGAATTTTGCGAACTCCACGATGATTGTCAGTGGCGTTGTGAGAAGAAGTATCTCGTGCGTGACAATTTCGCTTGAAGGGTGGGCGCATCCAAGCATCACGGTTGATGCAGACGGACGATTCGTGAGCGACCAGACCGTGAACTCGGTGAGCATAAACGCGGCGGCGAGGATGCTCCGCGTCCTGCGCGTCCCGATGTTCTCCGACAATGGACAGCTGTTTTGTCCGTATTGCGGACGGAAAACCGTGTACTTGAATGCGATTGAATTCTGTACGACAAGTGGACATGGGCCGATGCCCGAGCCGTCTTCCTTGCGCCGCCATGATCCGAAGGTGTCGTTGACATGGCTTCATGCGTCGCCACAATCGACATTCGTGGCGGCCATTCAGAGATATACGACGCCATCTCGGGAATTGAAACAGGGAGATCGATGTCTCTGCGGTAAGGACGTTTACGTGTGGCAAGCGGGGACGCTCATTTGTCCCAAGTGCTGGCATCGTCCGCTCGAAAAATCTTAAGTTTCTCCGTTGGCGCGCCGTCTACATGCGACGTGCCTTGTTTTTTTGTCTGGCGGCGGCGTATAGTGCACACATTATGATCATGCGATTGCAGGGAATGGTTCTTGAGCGCGGCGGTGATTGGGTTTTAATTTCGTTGGATGGCGTTGGGTATCGCGTCGATGTGTCTGCCGTGCATGCGGCAACATTGGCGCCGGGAGCGGAGGCCGTTGTATGGACGCACGAGGTGGTGCGTGATGA
>CAZDJC010000018.1:0-8369 GCA_964505655.1 uncultured Gammaproteobacteria bacterium | reverse complement strand
ATGACGTCTTGTTGCGCCCGCGTCCATGTGTAGGACGTAACTTTCTTCATATTTACATGAGTTCCACGAAGTAGCGTTTGCCTTTTTGGAGAAGCCCGCTGCGTGCATGTTCGTCCGCGTCACTCACAACACGGCCGTCGAGTTTCACCGCACCTTGCGCAATTTGCCGGCGCGCTTCGGATTTTGACGAGCACAGTTTGGATGCAACGAGCGCATCCGTCCACGTCATCCCCTCGCGCAGATGAAGCTTCACTACATCGTGTGGCGTTTCTTTGCGCGTGAACACAGATTCGAATTGCTCCTGCGCATTGCGCGCCGCCTCATCATCGTTGTAGAGACGCACGATTTCAAACGCAAGACGCGCCTTTGCTTGGCGAGGGCTGTCGCCAAGCGATCGTTTGAGCGCCGCAATGTCATCCAAGGAGAGCGGTGTGCTCGCTTCAAACACGCGCCAAATCGACTCGTCTGGAAGCGTCATGACTTTTCCGTACAAATCCTCAGGCGCCAAATCAATGTTAATCGCATTGCCTTCCGACTTGCCGATTTTTCGCCCCGACGCATCCGTCAGCAAATGCAGCGCCATCACGCCTTTGTTTGCGTTGCGCAATTTTTTGAGCAACGTGCGGCCAGCTAACATGTTAAACGTCTGGTCCGTCCCCCCCACCTCGAGATCCACCCCCATCGCTACCGAGTCATACCCTTGCATGAGCGGATACATAAACTCGTGAACACCAATCGGGTGCCCCTCCTGCATGCGTTTTTCGAACATGTCGCGCTCGAGCATTTGCTGAACGGTGAAGTGGCTCGCGAGATCCACAACGTCCGCGAACGTCATTTTTCCGAGCCATGTGTGATTCATCTTGACGGTGATGGGGTTGTGCGGCACGTCAAAGATGCGCGTAACCTTTTGAGCGAATCCTTCTGCGTTGCGGCGCACCTGTTTTTCGGTGAGCGGCTGACGCGTCGCAGATTTTCCCGACGGATCACCAATCATGCCCGTGAATGTCCCGAGCAACACGATGACCTCATGTCCTAAATTTTGGAACTGTCGCAATTTCCACATCCACGTCGTATGCCCAATGTGAACATCGGTCGTTGTCGGGTCCCATCCCGTGTAGAGACGCAATCGGCGGCCGCTCTTGAGTTCCTGCCGCAACCAATCGGCGTCGGGATACACGGCGTCAACACCGCGCGTTAAAATCTCTTCGATTTTTTTGGGATCCGTGTCAATTTTTTGGCGTCGAAACATAGGATAGTGCATTACGTTGTTCGATGAGAGCGTCCAGGCGAGTGCGAGCTTGCGCCTGTTTTTCGCGTTCTTGCGCAACAATCTCGGCGGGCGCGTTGTTGACGAAGGCCTCGTTTGAAAGTTTCGCGTCGAGGCCACGAATATAGGATTCTGCTTCCTTGATTTCGTGCGCGAGCCGCTCGCGTTCTTTTTCCAAGTCCACAAGGTCTCCAAGGATGACATAGATTGTCGCATCGCCGACAATCACACAGACAGCATCTGCTGGCTTGTCGGCTTTCGTTTTGAGCGTGAGCGTCACGCGCGCCAACGACTCAATCAATGGCTTCAACGGAGAAAGCGTACGCATTCTAGGAGTCGCAATCATCACAGACACATGCGCTGAAGGCGCGATTCGGTACAGGGCGCGCACGTTACGAAGCGCCGACACAATGGCTCGCGCTTTCTCAAACGCCTCACCGCCCTTTGTGCGTTCAGACATTGGCCACGGTTCGATCATGAGCAGCGAATCCGTCTTGAACTCCTCCCACAATCGCTGCGTCACAAACGGCATAAACGGATGCCATATCCTCAACACGCTCGCGAGTACAAACAGCAACATCTGCTCCGTAGATTCACGCAGCACTTCATCCTTCTGTTGGACTTTCGCCGCTTCAAGATACCAATCGGCAAAATCTCCCCACGTAAAATCACGCAGGACTTCTCCCGCTTGTGAGAGTTGATATGCCGGTGCACATAATTGCGCGGTTACGGTACGCACGGTTTCATTGAGCCGCCGCAAAATCCACGCATCTGCCGCCGTTTTTGGCTTCGGCGCCTCACGAACGATTGCTACGCGATCCACGCTCATGAAGACAAACCGCCCGATGTTCCAAAGTTTGTTTGTGAAGTTGCGAAAGCCGGCAACCCTTTCTTCGGAGAGATTCGTGTCGTTGCCGGGCGTTGATCCAATCACAAGCGAGAGGCGCGTCGCGTCCGTTCCGTACTTCGCAATCATGTCGAGCGGATTGATGATGTTTTCGAGCGACTTGCTCATCTTGCGTCCCTGTCCGTCGCGCACGAGCCCATGAAGATAGACATGGTGAAACGGGACTTCGCCCAACAAACACGTCGACATGAGCACCATGCGCGCCACCCAAAAGAACAAAATGTCGCGCCCCGTCTCCAGCAAATCCGTCGGATGATATTTCAAAAAATCCTTTGCGTGCTCGTCTGGCCATCCAAGCGTCGAGAACGTCCACAACCCGCTTGAAAACCATGTGTCGAGCGTATCGGGATCCTGCTCAACAAAATCGAGCGAACACACAGGACAATCGCCCGCCAAAGAAAATGGGATAATGCCTGCGTTCGGCCACGAGGTGTTTGCGAGCGGATCAGCGCTCCCTTTCAGGCGACGCATCAGACTACGTAACGCAGCCCCATGCGACACGATCACCACGTTCTTGTATTGATGCGTGGACTTGTGACGCGACAGCGCGGCATGAATACGCTCCTCAACATCAAGCAAACTCTCGCCGCCCTCTGGTCGTCCATCCGCAGAGTGGATAGATTTTTTTTCATCGTCACTCAAATCCTCAAGCGTTCGTCCTTCAATCACTCCGTAGTGACGCTCGCGCAAAGCCGCATCATACACAACCTCAACGCCTCCCAACGCCCGTGAAATCACTTCCGCCGTTTCGCGCGCGCGTTCAAGATCCGAACTGACAATCAAATCGATTTTTTTGTCTTTGAGTTGCTCGGCAGCTTTTTGCGCCTGCTCTTTCCCGTTTCCGTTCAGACGCGTCCCTTGATGCCCTTGAATGCGCCGCTCCTTATTCCAATCCGTCTCTCCGTGACGCACGAAATACCAATGACTCGCAATCTTTGGGTCCATACGCACAGTGCCACACCCCACGCAATACCACGCAGGCACGCGGTGGCCGTACCACAACTGACGCGAAATGCACCAATCGCGCAGATGATCGATCCAATGAAAGTATGTCTTCTCGAATCGCTCGGGAATAATTTGCACCGCTCCCTTCTGCACGACATGATGCATAAGCTTTTTGAGCGTGACGTTTTGTCCGTCTTTGAGCCCTTTGATCGGCGCGCGCTTGGACTGTTTGAATGCAAACTTTTTGTTGACGTCAACGAACCACTGACGTTTGGGCAACGGCTCGACGATGGCGCCCGTGCGCTCGGCGGTGGAAATGTTTTGGGTGATTGTTTCTTGTTTTTGAAGCAGATGGCGTTCGAGAAGCCATGCCACAACCGCCTCGCGCGCTTCCAATACCGCCATGCCACGCACAAGGTCTCCCGCTTCGTCCGTCATGCGCGCCGCTTCGCTGATGACGTGCTTGAGCGGAAGTTTGTGACGACGTGCCATGTCAAAGTCAATCATCGAGTGCGCCGGTGTCACACCAAGCGCGCCCGTGCCAAACGCGTCATCGATCTCTTTGTCGCCAATCACCCGAAGCTGTAGCGTCGCTCCGGCAAATTCCGCCGTGTATTTCTTCCCGATGTACTCTTTCCACCGACCGTCTGGATGCACCGCGATGGCCGTATCTCCAACTTTTGTTTCTGGTCGCGTCGTGGAAATGGGAATAGGGATATGCGGGCCGTACTGAAAGGTATAGAGCGTTGCTTCGCGCTCCTCATAGACAAGTTCATCGTCAGAAATGACCGTTTGCCCGATGGGATCCCAGTTCACAACGCGGTCGCCGCGATACACGAGTCCCAAATCATACAGACGCCTAAACGCCTCGCGTACAGCGCCGTTGCGCGCTTCATCAAGCGTGAATGCTTCGCGCGACCAGTCAACCGAACAACCCATCTTCTGAACTTGATGCATGATTGTGTCGTGACTTTCTTTTGCAAATTGGTCGACGCGCTTCAAAAACGCATCGCGTCCCAAGTCATGGCGCGTCTTTCCTTCCTCTTTCATAAGCAAGCGCTCAACTTTTGATTGTGTGGCAATCGCCGCATGATCGGTGCCAGGAATCCAAAGAGTCTTTTTGCCGCGCATGCGCTCAAACCGTGTGACAATGTCTTGTATCGCAAGCATCACCGCATGCCCCATGTGCAGCGTGCCCGTCACGTTGGGCGGCGGCAAGACCATGGAAAACGGTTCTGTGTGCGTTTTGGGAAGGTGGTCGGGATTCGCAAAACCACTATTGCGTTCCTGTAACGCCAGCGCGTCCTCGTAGACGCTCGGTTCGTGCGCCTTTGGTAAAGCAAAATTGTGCGCGTCCTCATGCGACATGTACGACAAATGGTACTGATTTTGTGCAAAACAATCAAGAATTCGAGCGAATCCGCTCCTTGAGTTTCTCGATGACCGCCTGTTCTGCCTGCGGCAGTGAGCGGTCCGTGAAACAAATCCGTGCCAAATCCCGGGTACCCTCGGGCTTAAACGGGATGGCGAGCTGCAAACTATCGAACACTTTGCCACCGGAAATCAAACCGCATACATGGTGCTCGCGATCCTCATACAGCAGCACGGCGACGCGCGCTTCGGGTGCATTGCGAATCAGCTCCTCAATCACGTCCGGGAGATCGTCTTCCTCTGCGCCCGCAAGCACAAAGTCTTGGCGCGAGAGTACACTCCATACGAGTTTCGTTTGTGAATCTTTTTTGAGACGCGCGAGCGCGCGGCCCCACAGGCGAAGCGTTTCCACTGAACGCGTGCGGAAAAGACATTGGACAATTTCGTCGCGGCGCGCGCCTTTTTTCATGAGTTCGCCGGCGCGCTCAAGCGTCTGCGGCGTGATGTTGGATGTGCGAAAACTGTTCGTCTTTCCGATCATGCCACCCAAAAGCATCGTTGCCACATCCTCCGTTACCGCTTCCTCTGCCGCGAGCTTCACAAGCGCAAAGACGACTTCACACACGCTCGTCGCCGTGAGATCCACAAGATTCACCTGCCCAAACTGTTCGTTGGCGGCCGTGTGATCAATGTTGATGATCGGCGTTTTGTAGAAAAAGTCCGCGTGATCGCGAAAGAGCGCGCCAAACGCCTCACGCTCCGTGGCGCCCAAGGAAATGATGAGATCGTATTTGTACGCACCCGTTTGTGTGGAAACATCTTGCGCCGACCACGTCCCCTTTTGCGGAGTCAGAAAAATTGATAGAAGGCCGTTCTGTATGTCATAAGAAACTTCCTGAAGCGGCGCCGTACGCACGTCAACGTTGAGGATAAATTTGCGAAGCGCGCCAAAGGATGGATGCGTTTTGAGTGGCGACTTGATGTAGGGCATGCGCGACGCGGACGTTCCATCTGCCGACACAATGTCTATCGTTTTTTTTGGCGCCCATGCGGTGGCAAGAGCAAACGCCGCCCCCAATCCATCGGGACCGGATTGCGCCGGAAGCACAATAACCGGGCGGTGCGACCGCTCGATCAGCTCGATGCATTGGTTGTGTGTGTTGAGCGCCATAACAAAAATGCGAACCCCCGTTCGACAAGCGACAGAGGACTGTATCGTGGCATCGAGAGGGTGTCAATGCCGACAGCCTAACAAGACAAAAATTGTATGGGCCTCTTCACGTGACAATTGCGTGAAAGCGTTTACAAAACTCTTCTCGGGCTTCGCGCGAAAACAGCGCGTCGTGATAGCGCCCTTGTGCTGCTTGCGCTATCGCAGAAGTTTTTTCGGGATGATCCTGAAGGAACATGATGCCCTCTTCGAGGTTAGAAAAATCCCACGCGAACGGAATATACGTTTCCCACGGCGTCCAGAGATTTGGCCATGTGTCCACGTGTCCCATGTCTTGTTTTAGAACTGCGCCGCCACAAATGACCGCCTCAAAATCTCGGAGCGTAATGTCTCCAAGACCAAACGGCGAAATGATCGCGCGTGATTGACGCATTTCTGCAAAAAAAGCGCTGCGAGAAATCTTTTGTGTCTGGATATGATCTGTGAGCCTTCGTGCAAGCTCCTGCCGCGCACGCGCAACCGTTCGCCGATGATGGTATGTGCCGATCCGACAACTGAACGGAATTGAGCGCTTCGTGTATGGCGATGTCCATCTATGCGCATACCAACGCGGAAGAAATCCCCCCGAGTAATGCCAAAGATGATGCCACTTTGGACCTAAGAGCCCGTAGTGCGCGAGGCCAGCGTTCCATGAAACAACAACCTTGTGCAGATGCTCAGCATCTGCCGGCTGTAAGAGATGTGCATCTACCTCGACATTTTCCTCGATGCCAAATAAGCGCGCGTAATAGTCAGAGAAGATGCGTCCTCCGACGTATGTTTTGAGATACGCCGAGCGGTCTTTCAGCACCTGCATCTTTGCGTAGCGATCAACGAATGGCAGTACGGAAAAATGTGTCGTCCCCGTGCTTTCCGTGAGATCAAACCAAACGACACGACCGATTGCGTGGCGAGATCGATCCAGAAAATCCAGAACGGCGTCTTGTCCTTTTTCGTTCCACCAATACTTGCAATAGCGGCTCGTAACACCAAGTACATCTGTGTCGTGGTAGATGTCTGCCTCAAGGGCTGTGAATTTGAGCGCAATGCCATGATCAAGAAGCGCACGTCGGTTCACGTAAAGTGGAAAAAGAAACGCGATTCCCGTAGAGCTATACCATGGCTCATGAAGGATCGTGACGCGCAGTAGACTCATAGTGACACGATAAATCTTGTCGTTGATTTTAGATCACACAATATCACCAGGCTCGAATCGATTTCTACACAGAACAACCTCGACTGGCGTCGAGATTATTCTGTGGTGGCGTATGTGGGCTCTCACGCGCCCTCACATACGTTCGGGCTTCCATGGGGAAACGGCGTTTCCCCTCTGGATGTCGTGACGCACTGCGTCACTCCATGTCACCCCTTCCTCCCTATGGCAGGGCTCTTGAGGAAAAACTCCGTTTTTCCTCAAACTCCTTTTGGGGTTCGCGCCCATGACACCATCCCCCATGGCACTACTTTCGGTGGAGCAACGGGGGATGGTGGGCGTATGTGGGCTCGAACCACAGACCTCCACAATGTCAATGTGGCGCTCTAACCAACTGAGCTATACGCCCCTCTAAAAACAGCGAGGAGCGTACCAAGCAATAGGGGCTGCGTCAATGTTTTGTGGCATCTGACGGACCCTCCTTGTCTTCTATATCTGGGTCGGTCGCGTCCATGAATGTCTCTTTTGCCCAACCCCTCTCGAAAACAGGTCGAGCTATGTCCGATGCTTCTTCTGCCGCGTTCTTTTTTCGTAATTCCTCGAGACCCTTTTCGACAAGCGCCTTTTGTTTTTTGGCGTCAAATCCCATCGCTTCCGGTGGAATCGCATTCATTCTTTCACCCATATATTTATGCTAAGAGTTTTTTGTGAGCGTGGAGCGCTCGTACCACGATGATTCGCGCGACCGTGATAAGAGCATGATAATCCAACCGCCTACGAAAAGTACACCAAACCCCACGAGCAGCCCGAGCAGAATTCCAACAAACCCAAGTCCGCCGACCACGATCATGGCTTCACCAATACTGTTTGCCTGCGGAATGTTTCCGGTCGCCTGCGCTGCCCAAAAGATGCCGAGGCGCGCGGCGCCGTAGGCAACGGCTGCAGAGAGGATCGTGTAAAAGCAGCTAAAACGCACGCGTTTCATCTTTCCCGGACGCACGAGGGAGATCACCATAAACACAACGCCGCCAAAAATCCAGTACACGAGAAACCATGCGAGCGTCAGAATCGTGAAGAGCGTTGCCGCTTGTGCGATCATAGGTGCAACAAGTATAGCAGAAAACAATCGAACGCCGTGGGCTTGAAAAAAACCATCGTATTCACTATATTGCCTGCGCGCAGGCCCGTAGCTCAGCGGTAGAGCGGACGGCTTATATCCGTTTGGTCGCAGGTTCGATCCCTGCCGGGCCTACCATGAAACTTTTCCAGACCGCGTTCTCGTATTGGTTGATGGCAAAGTCTTTTTGGAAGGAACTCCGGAGAGCGTGCGTCAAGACAAACGGCTGCAAAACATTTATTTTGGCAGCGCAAGCACATAACACATGAAGCAAACAACCTTTCACGTAGACGCGTTCGATGACGGACAGCGACTCGACAAATTTTTAGGCAGAATCCTCGGCGGCTCGCGAACCGCACTTCAAAAAAGCATCAAAGACGGGATCGCATCCATAAACGA
>CAZDJC010000017.1:0-8486 GCA_964505655.1 uncultured Gammaproteobacteria bacterium | reverse complement strand
GCTTCCCTTGTCAGCGACTCCCCAAAACAACGTGCCGAATCTTGCGCCTCGCGGCAGCGCCCTTGTGCCACTTCCACCACTTGTTCGAGGGTCGGCAACGGCACACGCACACGATCTTTCGAGCTCACGATCACATTGCGAATCGCCACGCCCACAACCACAAGCACCACAAGCGCAATCGCCCCTCCCCCGATCATCCAAAGCTGTCGTTTTTCAAGCGGCATATCACGGCGCGCAATATTGGAATCGAAGGTTCTCGAGCGTCACGGTTCCGTCCCCCGCAAAGTTTAACCGGATGTCGGAGAGTGACGGCGCGGATGAGTTGCACGCAAACCCCGGAGGCAACGGCAACGAGACAGACGGGCCCTGAATGAGCGAGGTAGAGTTTGCCGTGGCTTCCGGTCCAATGGAGAGCGTTGGGTTGATAAGCCGCTCGATAATCGTCGTAAACATTACTTTGAATGAGTCCACGGTATTACCGATATACGCAAACGTGTCCCCCGTGAGACAGGCGTGTGTGAACCCACCGGCGTGGTACACCCCATTACATTCGGCATTCCATGTGTCGCTAATGAACACTTGGCTTGGAGGAAAGTCCGGACAATTGCTCGACCAGAACTGCATCGAACGCTGGTTGCATTGCTGGAGCGTCGTGGAGTTTGCGCTAAACAGCGCCGTGTACATTTGGATGTCGTCACTCTTGAGATCCCCCGCGATATTCGTGACCCACTGGCTGACAACCGAGCAGTCTTCGTCCTGTTGGTCGGAAATGCCGTGACAGTACAGCGCGCCGTCGGACAGAAGAATCACGACACGCTCATGCGTCGCTGGATATTGTTGGAGAACGTCGTGGGCGAGTTGAAGACCACCTGCCATCGGCGTGCCGCCTGTTGGGTTTGGAATGGCGTTGATCGCCGTGTTTAAATCTTGCTGACCGTTACTTTCGACAGGGAGATGTGTGATGCAGGCGCTCACTCCCGTGCGCGTGCCGTTTGGAGACGGCGCGAGCGGATCAATGTCTTCCCATTCTTCCGGCCAATCGAACGTCCCCGTTGATGCGTTGTAATACGGCTGTGCGCCACAGTTTCGGACACCAACCATCATCTGATATTCGTCCATGCCGGCAAGATTGTCGTTATCGTTCACAACGGGATCACCCGTCCCGCCATATGCCACCACACCAATACGCACATTGCCCGGATACTCCGCGTAGAGTTGATCGACGGCCTCCAAAAGCGCCCCTTTGGCAATGTTCCACTTAGTTGAACTCCCCAAAGCCTCATTCATACTGCCAGACGTATCCACCACAAACATGACATCCATTTCTGGATACACGATGTTGTATTCAACGTCCGCCAAAAGCGCCGTGCCAACAGCGCACGCCGGAATCTGGACTTGCGCCATGTCGGGCGACTCCAAAAATTCGCACACTTCGCCCGCCGCACACTGACTGTCGAGCGCACACGGGCCCGTGTATTCGTCGAGCGACTGGCTGTAGCATTGCCCGTTGGTTTGGAAACTATGAAGGGAGACACTGTCGTCAAACGGAGCGCCGGGAACCGCGTACGGCGTAAGATCATTGTTGGAGTACCACGGTTGGGCCGAGACGTACGCCTGCGCAAAATTCAGCGGGCACGATGAGCCGCATGTCGCGTCACAGCTCGCGCTCACGCACGGCGCGTCTCCCGCACATGCAAGCTCGGAAATCTCCTCCACGCACAATGCGCCGTTTGATGCCCCGCCGTTGCACGCGCCAATCGTCGAACAGCGCGCCGTGTCTCCGATAGCGAGAACCGTCATTTGCCCCTCGTTCGTGCACGTGCCGTTTAGACTCCCAATGACGCCGTAGACGCCCATATTGTTCACCCAGTAGAGCGGCGGCTCGCCATCGCACAGTTCTGGTCCCGTCACATCCCCATCTCCGCAGTACCCTCCCGAGAGCGTCTGATAGGTGCATGTGGCCGTGCAATAGTTGCATGTGTCGCCGTAGGTGGGTGTGCACTCAATGCCATTGTCATCACCCAAATCACAGCTTTCGGATGCGGGATCGAGGTACCCATCGCCGCACACATTGTTTTGGCAAAGCTGCGTGCAGGAGTCCCCGTTGTTGGCGTTGCCGTCGTCGCATTCTTCGCCCGGATCCAAGAGACCGTCTCCGCACGATCCTTGCTGGACGCACGCCGACCATGCATTCCAATCGCAGGAACTCGTGCTGCACGCGCGTGATCTAAACGTCGAAAAGACCGTACAAACGCCGCCGCCCGGACAGTTTGCATCCGACACGCACGCCCCGTCGGCGTTTGTACCGCCCACACAAAATCCCGCGTAGGGGCACGCGCTCGTTTCCGGCGATCCGCCGCACGTCTCGCCGGTTGGGCAGTCTGCCGTTGCATCGCACGGTGTTTGCGTGCTTGTCGCCAAACTCACGCCGTTGTAGCACAGCGCCCCCGACCATGTTTCAAACCCTCCGTCGCACGCCTCATATCCTTCTTGCACTTCGCCGTCTCCGCAGCGCGGTCCTCCCCATGCGGAGCAATCCCACGCACAACCGTTGTAGAGTGAGGCCGTTGCGTTGTATTCACCGTTGGTGACTAAACAACCTCCAACAGCCAACGAGGGGTTTTCCGGCGTGCCACAGTCGCATGTTTCCGGACCATCAATGGCACCGTTTCCGCAATACAATCCACCGGTCCACTCGCATGTCGCGCCACAAAAACCATACAAACCGTTTGAGGAGCCGTCGTCGCACGCTTCGGCAAGCGGCGCATCAAAATCGCATTCCTCTCCCGCTTCGGGACACACCTCATCGGATACGCACAGAACACCCGACACCGAACAAACCCCTTCCACAACGCCATTCCCGCACCCCGCCTGGACACAGGCGGAGTCAGGGGTCCCATCGCTATTCAAGTCAGTCGAAAAGCCACTGCAGTCGCTATAACACCCCGATGCACGCACGCCGTTTTCGGGGACGCCGTCGCCATCAAAGTCTTGCGTGCATGCGACCGTACTCGATTGCCCAATCTCGCAATTTTCTCCCTCGCCAATGATGCCATCGCCACACTCTCCCGCGGCGCCATAGATTTGTCCGGAACAGGTAAGCGGCGTGGTGGGTGACCCAGTCGTGCCGAATTTTCCGATGGACGTCACTTCCGCATTCGGGAAAACGGCAACGTAGGGATCGTCCCAGAAGGCGCTTTGCTCAAGATCAAGCGAAAGTTGCCACGACTCATTGCCCACACGACGATATTGGTACACGTGGGAACCCGCGGAGCACTGGTAGGTTGCCGCAATGTTGTTCCAACATGTTTGCGGGTCGTAGCCGCTTGGGCAAGAAGCGTAGAGGTTGATGGGGTCAACAGGGAGCGCGCGTTCAAGCGTGTTCCCAAATTCCGCGTTCCACGACGGCCACGCGCTTGAGGTGCGGCCAACAAGGAACGTCCCCGCACCAAGCAATGGCACGTCCGCATTGCATGTTTCCGCTCCCGGACACTGCGCATCGTCCACACATAACAGATTGGTTGTGACCGAGCAGTGGCGGTGGTCGTCTCCGAACACCGAAAGCGATGCCTCGATGGTGCGCGCGTCCTCTAGGCGATATAGGTCGCGGCGCACTTTGTCTTTTTCTGCATCACAAGTGGCCACCGCATTCCCAAGCGCCGACACACATTCGATGTCTGTCGAGCATGTGACCATCTGGCCGTCCACGTCAGGTGTCGGAGTGCCGGCAACCGTGCACACGCGCGCGTTTGTCACCACAAATGGCTCTATGTCTCCCGCCAAGAACAGCATGTTGGAGACAATCGAGTTGAAGACGTCGACCGTCTCTGGGCTCGCCTGCTGGGAGTGAGACACGGCAACAATAGTGGGCGCAAGTGCGCCGCTTGAAAGCCGGTTCAACGCACTGATGTAGATCGTGCGGTCGTCCTGCACCGCGCGGAATCCGTCCACCAAAAGCGGCCGCAGAGCGCCCGAAAAGCCCTGCTGTGCATACCATTGCTCAACGGGCAGATAGTTTGGATTTTCGCTCACACGAATCCCAATACCTTCGGATTTTGTGGGATGGCGCAAAATGAATTCCTTGACAACGCCCGGAGACGCAATCTGCGCGGCATCCACTTGCGTCACCAAAAAGTCAGGAAGAGCGTCCGGGGGCACAACGGGCACGCCCAACGCATTAGGTTCGAGAGACTCGGCACGGCAGTACAGGGTTGAAAAGTTTGACCACAAATTTTGTTCATCGATGCCGTCGTTGTTGCCCTTCGTATCTGAAAGCGGCGCCTCGAATTCAGGCGTCAGTGGATTGTCGGGCCACGGCACCTCGCACAGGAACACCCGCGCAGACTGGTCATCTCGTGTCACGTCACCTACCGTCGACTCGTTCACAGCCGTTGTAGGATTATCAGGATTCAGCGTGTCCACCGTGATCGTTGCAACGGCCATCACGCTCGCTAAACCAGAGATATTGCCACTCACAACACTCGCCGTGCTGCCCGTCACGGGCCCTGAAATATCCACGATCGTCCCATTGTCCGAGGCCGACCACACCGTGTTCCATTCATACACGCCCGGCAACGGAATAATCGGTGAGGACACGCTCCCTTGGACGGTGAGCGGTGTTGCTGTAAACGCATGCGTTTCTGACGCAGAAAGGAAGAGTCCGGGCGACAAGCTTGTGTCCACGACGTCGAGGCGATCCAAGAGACAAATGTTGCCGCCTGTGCGGAACAATTGCGACGCCGCAACGCCTGAACCCCCTGCGCGCAATCCCACGCCTCCCACGCTCCGCACCCCCTCCTCTGTGGCGTCCGACGGGTTAGGATCCCCCATCACCTCAATAAAATACCCCGCCGTCGGTTGAAGCGCCTGTGCGTACTGCACAATCACCTCCGTGTGACCGCTCACGTCCTCCGCGTGGAGCGTTACTGGAAGATAACAGTTTAGGGCAGCAGCTGCGCCCGCGTTTGGAATCACGCGCTTCCACAGCCCTTCAAGTCCACGTGCAATAGACTCCAAAATCGGTGAGTCAAAGGGCGCGCGCGCAATGGTGATGTAGCCCGAAGGACAGGTCGCAGAAGATGCGTCGAGACGTAATCGGATGTTTGTCTCTCCATCCTCCTCAAGCGTTGAGGCATCCATGAGTTGATCAAAAACCACGCGTACGGCCACGTTGCGGCACAGTCCATTTCCCGACGGCTGTATGGAGTCAACTGTCGGGCGCGCAAAGCAGCAGCCCGTTTGTTGCCCGCATCCGTAATCGCCGCCCGGAATTGCGCAGTCGGATGACTGCTCACACGAGCAGGACACAAGCACGTCTGTGCTGTCTTGTTCGTTGGACAGGTCTTCCGACACGCTGATCGTGGACGAATAAAATCCGCTTGCCGGTTGTGGCTGGCTCGAAATCGCAGCCGCCGAAGCTGTTTGCGCGATTTGGACGGGATCAATGCGCCCATCGCCCTCCACCGCCGCGGACGGGCCGTCACACGTATTGGACTCGCCAAAGGCAAGGCCTGCGCCGTTGCCCAAAACCC
The DNA here is from genome assembly GCA_964505655.1 of uncultured Gammaproteobacteria bacterium. Classification (GTDB taxonomy): domain Bacteria; phylum Patescibacteriota; class Patescibacteriia; order UBA9934; family UBA11717; genus 2-02-FULL-53-10. The sequence goes on along the minus strand of CAZDJC010000017.1, from coordinate 2,955 downwards.
CGTCGCCGCACAGCGATGGCGTCGAATAGTCGATGGAAGACCCTTGTAACAAACACTGTGCGGAACACCCTTCTCCCCCGTCACATTGTTCAAAATTGCCTGTTTCCTTGATGTTGTTGCCACAGCACAAGAGTGTGGGACCTCCTGAAAGCGTCGAACAAGCCACGCCTCCTTCGTACAAACACACGGCCGAGCAGCCATCTCCCGAGACGCTGTTGCCGTCGTCGCAGTCCTCGCCCACTTCTTTAAGACCATTGCCACACACCGCGAGACGGTCAAATGACCCTTCGGCGAGGCATTGGGCCGAACAGCCATCGCCATTTTGCGTGTTGCCGTCGTCACAGTCCTCTCCACTACCATTTGGCAATTGGGTAAGCGAGTTGTTGCCACATCGTGCGCCAATGCTCTCCGACCCCTCGCGCAAACACACCGCCGAACATCCGTCGCCCGAGACGCTGTTGCCGTCATCACACTCTTCCTTAATGCCAACAGCCGTGTTGACCGTGTTATTTCCACAGCAGTTTGGATCGGAAGACGTGACGCAGGCAGGTGAGCCCGTACGCTGACACGTGGCCGAACACCCATCGCCCGGCGACAAGTTCCCATCGTCACATTCCTCTCCAAGCGTCAGATTGCAAAAGCCGCCCGGACAATCCGCGTTGACATCACAAACCTGTGAAATATCGTTCGAACAAAACCCTTCGATGACGCCGTTACCACATTCCTGGAGGTCAGCAACAGATCCTGCTTGCGTGCACACGTCCGTGCATCCGGGCGCCCCCGTTGCGGCCAAATCCAAGTCGCCAACGGCAGGCGTGGATGGTTGAAGCAAAATGGCCGTTTGCGTGTTGCTCGATGCCCACAACCATTCATACAGCGTCGCGTCCAACCGTTCCCCGTTTTCCGAACACGCGTCCGTGGGGCCAAATGCCGTGGAGTTCAACGTCACGCGAGCGCCCACGTACGGCAGGACGGAGTTTTCAGGTGAGACCTCCACGCGATCCACGGAGCACAGTTCCCCTGTGGGATCCATACGGAAAATCCACGTAAACGCGTTTAAGGCATTCAGCCCAGTGAGATGAACACCATTTTGGCTCAAGACGTTCCCACTGATCGTCACGCGAAAATAGCGCCCCGCGTCCGCAACTTGATCAAAGGGCGTCGCGGGAGTTACGACAAGCTCGCGTCCGCCATCCACAAGCGAGACAGAGATGGTACGTGGAGACGTTTGGCCCGTTTGGCAAAGTTCATTTTGACAAGCGACGAGCGAGACGGTTGAGGTTGTGAGCGCGCCCGTTCCCGTACTTCGCATCGGCACGTTGAACGAAGCGCCAATGCCCGCTCCAAAGCAGGCCGATCCGCAGTTCGGCCAATATCCTTGCACAACGGGATCCGCAAAATTCACGTTGACAAACCCAAGTCCAGAAAGTCCCTGGCTCAAGAGAGCCGCCATCGCCGTCACAGGTCCCGCCAACGTTTCCCCAAGTGCCTTCACCTGCAGTGTTGCCGTGTTTGTGGCGCCTACGCTTGCAACCGCGGGCCCCGAGTTGTTCAAAAGCGACCACTGCATCGGCTCGCCGGAGAGATCCGTCAAAACACACAGCTGTCCCCCGCTTCCCGCCGCCGTCAAAACCGCGTCTCCTTGATCGTTCACCTCCAATAATCCGTTCCCAAGATCGGTAAATGTTGTGTCTTCGGGCACCACAACGACCTCGTCAACCGCACACAAATCGGCGTCGTTTCGCGTCTTGAAAAAGAAAATATACGAATCCGCCATGGGCTCAAGATTGGGCGGCGCCGACGTCACCGTGTCGTCAATCGTCACGCGATAGGTCGTGTTTGGGATAAGATTGGCGGTGGGATTAAAGTAAAAATGGTCGTTTGAGACAGTGAGCACGCCCGCGACGGTTGTCACGGTGTCACAAGGGTCCCCCCCCGCGGCCGTACACGCATCGACGTGCACACTCTCTAGAGAAAGCCCTGCGACCGGAACGTTAAAGTATGCCGAGACAAGGGCGTTGACGCATACGTCGTTTCCTCCCGACCGCGCGTTCCACGGCGATGGGCTGTAGGAAGGCGACGCGTCGGAGCACAGGTTCAAGACGTGCGGGACAAGGGGAATGGTCCCTGTGCTGAATTCGAAGAGATAGTTTGTGTCGGGCGGCGCCACAGCACAGTCGGCCTCAACTGCGATACAAGAAAGCGTGTTCGCGCAGCATTTGAAGCCCGCGCCGCACGCGCCCACGGCTGTTGGATCACACGCACCCACGGCAAAATTCACCGTATTGCTGTCGTCTCCGTCCACGGTGACGTGCACCGGGCCTGTCTGCGCGCCAATGGGCACAGTCGTTGTCACCGCATTTGGACCCCACAAACTTGGTGTCGCCGCAACGTTGTTGTAGAAACTGACAGCATCGGCAGACGCACCAAACCGCTCTCCAAACAATTGGACGATGGTGCCTTCAGGTCCCGACACGGGAGAGAGCGCACAAATGCCCGGGCCCGGGCTTCCGGCAGTTACGACAAACGCAGCGGGGTCGCTCTCCACGGAGTCCGCACGTTGAACACGCAGTTGGTGCACCACGTCATCAATGTCAAAACCATTCGTGTACTGTTCAGGAACTTTGACGGTCACCTGCGTGTTGGTCCACATGACGCCCGTGCATGCGGCCGGCATGTTTGTGTCACCTACCGCGCTGTAGCCGCTTACCATGTTTGTGAACCGGATCGTGCCTACAGCCGAACCAAAGTTCGATCCATGAACCGTGATGTATTCTCCGGAGGGACCACTTTCTGGATCCACAAACCCAATGACAGGAGCAGCGCCAGTCACCGGTTCCTCGACTTCAAAGTCAACTGGATTGCTGAACACATTATTTACCCACACCGTCACATTCTGTGGTCCCGCAGAGAGAGGCGGCACCGCTGCGCGGAGAGAGGCATTCGTCCAGTTGG
>CAZDJC010000016.1:0-8835 GCA_964505655.1 uncultured Gammaproteobacteria bacterium | reverse complement strand
CATGAGCGGAATTCCAATCCAGAAGTACATACTACGCGGCGTTGCCTAACTGCTGTGCGTCTGGCATGTTTGCTCCGCGTACAAACGGCTCTTGCGCTTTTCGTAGCACGCGACGCATCGCGCGATCAACGGTTTGTTGTGTGAGTCTCCCGTCTGGCGGGGTAGCAACCACACGAACGCCCGCTCGTTGATCCCCGAGCCGTTTCCGTTTTCCAGACTTGATATCTCTCATGCGAACCCCATCAATTTGATATTGTCGTAAACCCTTCACGAGACGATCGATGTCCGTCACTTCGATACGCTCCTCCTGCGCGTGGACACGATATTTAATCCCAAGCCATCGAATCGGTCGCTCAATCACATAGAGCATGTCTGGGAAAGCCCCCCACTTTTTTGCCATCAGCACGGTGCGATCTAAGACGTGTTGGACATCAACCTTGAGACGTTTCAAATATTCAGGATCATCAAAGTCTGGTCGAGCGTCAGACGTTTGCCATGAGCGCACCTCGTTATCAAATGCGCTAAACCCTTGCGTCCACTGTTCAACAGGGGCAAGCCCTTTTTTGATCGCGTCAACAGCACGGCGTGCCGATGTATAGACCCGCGACGCACGTGCCCCGGCAAATTTGATTGCGTCTTGACGCTTGCGTCCCTTGACAATCGCCTGTCCGATAAGGTCAACTTCTCCACCAGCACATTCCGCAATGTACCCTCCCATAGCTCCGTACGCCCCCGCGCGAAAAGCAAAGTTTGCGCCGCTTGATCCCATATATCCATTTTTATGTCGGCTGATAACGCTCATGTATTGGAATATGCGTGTTCCGACATGCAAAACAGGGTTTTCAACATATGCTTCCGGATCCCAATCCAATTGACCGAGCATCCCGTCTGCCTCCGGGTGTTTCCCAAACTTCTCGAGAAAATTCTCCAAATATTCCGGCGCGATCCCCGTGTTATCCGCGTCGTTGCTTACAATAAGCAGTTCCTTCTCATCCTTTCGTTCAACGTGTCGATTGAGCACTGAATCGGTAAGCGCCTTGCGGACAAATCCTATTTTTGCCTGTTCGATCGGTAGGGCTTTGTATATGACACGGACTGGCATATCGGGATATGCCTTTTTGAATCGTTTGATCTCCTCAAGCGTATTGTCTGGTTTAATCGTCTTTCCGCTTTTGTCTGTTTTTGGATGATTTACGAACAAGACAATTTCAAATTTATCGCGCGAAAGTGTCTGCGGAATATACCCCTCTAATGTGCGGTAGATATTTTTGCCTTCCTGATGTCCTGCAACTGGAATGCAGACAGTAATACGATTTTCTTTGCTCATGCTCCCTGCTTGCTGTGAAAACTCCTTTACGCGCGCCTTTTCTTCTTGAGTGAGATGTTCCAAATACGTACGTTCATCCTCGACACCACACTTCTTTTGTGGATTCTGTTCCAGCGCTTTCGAACGCCGCGCTTCAATTTGCTTTGCATATTCTTGCGCCACACCACCTGAAACAATCGGATATGAGATTGCGTCTGATCCCGCAAACATCCCATCGAGTTTGTTCTCAAGCGGCCGACGGCCCCAAATCGGAATGACGGGCGGCGGCATGATGTCCACTTGGCTTGGCACATCGAGCGCCGTCACACTCTCAATACCTGACGCGACATACGGAATCTCTCCGGTGAGTGTTTCAACACCCTTCCCGACATGCGTAGACAAGATGCGCACATGATCTACGTCCGCTTCATCCGTGTGCGTCATCTCCGCAATTTCCGCAAATCGCCCCAAAAACTTTGCGCGACCGCCAACGTCTTCAAACAACAACCGTCCCACATCGCTCTTCGGGTCAATCACGGCATTCCCCAACGCATCAACCGGAACTTCAAACACCTGATGCTGCGTCTCCGTGTTGAAGGACAGGAGTAACTTGAGCTTCCCCTCCTCCATCAGATGCTTTGCGTCAGTAGAATACACATCATGCCATGAGCCGTCTTTTGTCATCTCCGCAACGTTGTACACATAGTTCTTGGACGCATCAACGCCTCCGCCACCCTCTCCGCCCCATTGCAATTTCAGTTCGTTATGATCGCTCCCAAGTGTTTTGCCCGTCAGAGGATCTGTGTACGTCGGCGTATCGTTGTCATACCACATGTCGCGCGACACCGCATGCATGTCCTCTCCATGCTGCTCGATGTAGGCGTCCACCTCCATGCTTCCCGGATGCCATTCGGTTTTGTGCACCACGGCTTCCGCGGATGAAATACCAATGCCTTTTTTTGCAAGCGACGCGGCCGCATCTTCCGTGAGCTGTCCACTCGCATCTAATTTTAATCCCGACACAACGGCTTCCTTAGAACCGTCCGCGGTCAGATCAAACGTCCCGTCGGATTGAGCTTCAAGCGACATCCCGTCGGGGATTTTGATTTCGTGCCCCGCGATGTGTTCGATATGGCTCCCTTGAACCGTCGGAAGATCCCCCGTCATCCATCGGCGCATGTACTCAAGACCGGTCATGTGGCTCCCCACAGCCGCTTTTTCCCCCTTCAGGGCATCGGCAACGCCATACGTATCCGCAAACATAGACGCGACTTCCTGAACAGCTATGCCTACGCCCGCCCCAATTACAACGCCCTTCATGAATGCCTTGGCCGTTTGTTTTTTTCGCATCGTGTTGAACAGTTGATCGCGCTTTTGCATTTCACTGTCCGCGCCAGATAACTCACGCACGCGATCGTCCACAATTTTTGTGTAGAGCTGTTGCCAATCGGCGTCCGGATTTGCCCCCGTAAACTCACGACGCATTTTGGCCTTCGCCGCCGCGCGCAAAACGTCCAAACGCAAACGTTCTTCTTCGAGCGACTCCGCAGAGGTGTAACTCAACAAATCCACGCCGCGGCGATCGCTAATTTGGATGCGCGCTTCAATATCCGCCACGCGACGCATAAGTTGTTCATGCTGTTCCGGGGACAGTTCCCGTGTTTCACCGTTATCTCCACGCGCGACAAGCACTTCCAACTCCGCTGCAAGATCGCTTGCATTGCGCGTCTCGTATGTAAACGATTCCATTTCAGCGCGGCGCGACCCTTCCTCTTGCATGAAGGTCGCGCTCTTTGCGCGTTCGCGCATGTGCAAACGCCGCTCTCGTTCCAACTGCTTACTTTCACGATATGCCGCGCGTCCACCAGCGATGAGCGCCGTCGCTCCAAAACTGCCAAACGCAAACAGTCGGCTTCTCGCAAGTGATTGCGAAACCGTTGCGCCAACAGCTGATGCAATGGACAACGCACTTGCAATCGCCGTTTCCGTTGACGCCGCTCCCGCAACACCCGAAAGCCACCCGCCCAATTTTGAGTCGGTGAGTTTTTTTGTGAGACGATCAACCGCGGAAAATTCCACTTCCGTGCGCGCGCCCGCCTTCGCGCGCCCGAGCGTCAAATCCAAATCGATATCCAGTTCCTCGAGTGCTTGGCCATGCGCAACGAGATCGCGCACTTGCTTAGCAATATCTAAAAGATTATCGGCAAACAGTTCTCCTTGAGAAAATATTTGCTTTGCTTCGTCCTCGCCTGCTTGCTTTTTCTGTTCTTGTCTTAAGCGTTCAAACACACCGCGCTTGGATGCAAGGAACTGTTCCTCTGTCATGCTCCCGCGTGCATACGCGCGTACGAGCGCCGTCAATTCGCCTCGAACCGCCTGGCCCTCTGGCGTCTCCTCCAACTCCCCGATGCGCTCCCCCGCCTGCGCATGCACGAGATCCTTCTTTGTGTCCTCCTCGAAATCATTTACAAATCGCTCGACAATGGCGTTCATGGCTGTGTCATGCGCCACCTTGTCCGCCGCTCCCGCATACAAATTTCCTGTCGCACGAATATCCGCCTTCGCGAGCGCAATTTCCTTTTGGCGATAGTATTCGCGGAACAAATTCCCTTTCCACACACGGCGCAGCGTGCGTCCAAACCATTCCTTCACTTTTCCTGTGCGCGACCTTTCCCCGCTATCCGCCGCCTTTTCTGTGAGCGCCTCCTCCGCCCGCTCGCGCGCTTCCTGTTCAATTGCCTCCGACACGTCCACAACGCCCACGCGCGCCTTCATTTTCTTCTTTGGCTCTCCTTCCTCGTACACGACCGCAACGTCCAAAGACGCATCAGATGCGTCATGTGAAGCGGCATCACGATTTTCCTCACGATCCCGCGCAACATGTTGCCCCTCATCTGCAGACACTCTCCGGTTGAGCCGGTTCATATCAGCCCAAATTCAAATACGTGTTTCGAAAACTCATGAGCGCGTTTGCCAACACTTCATCAAAGGCCGGAATGTGTTCGCGTAAAAATAGATGGACGTCCTCTCCACTCGACCCTGATTTTTCCAAAAGTTTCTCAAGCTCTGTTGCCTGTTCTTTGGGCAACGCCGCAAGCATCTCCGCGTTCACACGGTCCTCCACGCGCGCCACGAGATCCGCTTTGAGTTCGTCTTCGACCTCCTGCTCCATCGAACCCAACACCCCCTTCTCCATGAGAAGGCGCTCCACGAACCCCTCAAGTGTCAATGTAATATCCCCCATATTGTTTCAAAAATGATGAGAGTATTGTAACACGGCGCATGCGCACCGCACAGTGGCTAATGCGCCGCCGTGCGAGGACGACGCGTATGAATAAGCACAAAGATAGCAAGCGCGAGCAAGAGCGTCGTCGTTGTTGCACTGCCCACACAATAGATGCAGACGGCCTTGATCACAAACGCCATGAGCGCAAGTAAGTACAACGTAAACCCAAACCCCGCAATGGGCAACAAAGACACGCGCCGAAGAGCACGTGGATTGCGACGATCAAGATAGCTCACACAGCCTAAAAAGATCACGAGATAGTAGAGCGCTCCCAAAAACGCCACAGGGATTGGGCCGATCGTCGCGTAGGCGCTTGTCGTCACGATGTCACATCCTTTGAGAATTGCACACACGGGCGTTCCACCCAAAAAATGCTCGGCCGAAAGATATGCCGCATCAACAAACCCCAAAAAAGACACAAGCGCCATTACAGACGCAACCGTGCCAAGCTTGCGATCACTGTGTGACGGCGTTTCCATAGGATGTCGCACCCGTGTCTCCTTCCTCAGCGTCACCTGCAGATTCGGCGCTCACAGATGTGCTACTCGCAGGACTCACACGTTCAAACTCTGCGTCAAGAATTCCACGGAATGTCGAGACATTTGGCGTGACCTCAAGACGTTTCCCGTTCAAAAAGAATGTCGGCGTTGCATTTACACCCGCACGGATTCCGCTTTCATACGACCGATTCACTCGTTCTTTTACGGTATCCGACTGGAGGTCTGATTTGAATTGTTCAACGTCGAGTCCGAGTTCTTCTGCGTAGCGTGTAAACGTCGCGCGTTGTCCAGTCCCTTGTGACCATTCGTTTTGGCGTTCAAAAAGCATGTCGTGCATCTCCCAAAACTTCCCTTGCGCGCCCGCCGCCTCCCCCGCTTGCGCCGCCAATTGCGAAAACTGGTGAATTTGGCGAAGCGGAAAGTGGCGATACACCATAAGAAGCGGCTTGTCATAACTGCTCACCAATTCTTTGAGCGGCGCATAGTACGCGCGGCACGCCGGACACTGAAAATCGCTGTACTCAATGAGTACAAGCGACGCATCTTTTGGCCCCTTGGTCCATTCATCGTCTGCCGGACGGTCAAGCGAAATGAGACCGCCTCCCTCCCCTGTGCCGTCGTCGCTTTGCTTCGCCACCCACGTCGTGAGGCCAACAACGAGCAGCACAAGTACCACAACACTCCCCCATAAAATCCAACGTCGCGCAGACTCCCCCTGTCGTTGGGACTTTGCCTGCGCCCGCTGTTCCTCCTTTCTCTGTTCCCTCTTCTCCTGCCTTGAAAGTTCGTGTTCTTGGCTGTTTTCCATAGGTTGATGCAAATTTGACATATTCTAACATTAAGTGGTAGTTTTCCAAACATTCCGAACGCGTCGCGAGAGATGCGGGATGGGGAGCCGGAAACAACCCCCATCCAAGGGGAGCTTCGCAACCTCCCCAAAATCCAGCAATCTGCATACCCTGGCGGCCACGAGCGGATCTCGATCTCCGTTCACACGTTGATGTCTCAAGATAATTGAGGCGGAGTGGGCCAAGTGCGAACTCAAGGTATTGACGTCTCCATGAGCGTTCAAGGAGTTCGACAATCACATGGGTGCAGTCCTGGTTCAGAGTTCCTCGCGAGAAACCGGGCTGCAGAGTCTCCTTTAAGAAGTGCGTGCAAGAAGGCGACAAGGTCTAACACGGACCTTTGGAACTTACCCATCCAATGAGACGGTCACTGCAGAGTCGGGACGTATCCGCTCGGAGCCTCGGCGCCACCGGAGACCCCATCAGAGCCGCCAAGATTGTCCTAGGGACGCGGACTGATACCGTCAGTGAGAAGAACGAGAGGACTCGCGCTTGTCTCAAACTCTCGGTCTTCGCCCTTTATTCCCCCCTCATCACCCGCCATGGAACTCCGTGGCGGGTGAATTTTTATTGGTTTTTTCGTGCGAATGTGTCAAAGCTGTGGATAACCTGTTTACTTTTGGCCTATTTTGATACTTGACAACTTTTAGAGGCGGTATTACACTATTCGTTAGCGAACATTAAATCCGGCCGTTGTACCACACAAGGGAGTGGTCAGCGGGACACGAGAGGACCGGAAATCCTCAAAGTGTCTAGGTGGTAAAAACCCACCACAAAACTGATGGACCGCATATCCGTCAGCGCCTAGGTCATGTGGGTCTACCTCGTAAGAGGCGGATCACTTCCAGACCAAACCGAAAAACCACTGCAAGGGGCAACCCAAAGCAGAGGAAACATGTGGCCAGATTGAACTCGGACACAAGGTGGCAAACATGGATCTTGCCAAGTTGCACTAGAGTCTCCTTTCGTAAAGATGCATGTGCAAAGCCAAAAGCAGAGCATGTGCTCAAAAACGATTGGCCTCTCGAGTAGGCAAGAAAAATCCCAGTCGGCTCCCAGAGACAACGCGGCAGTGGGAGAGGCCGACGTCTCGTCGGCTTAAAAACCGATGTAGAGACAAAACGGCTAAACCGGCCGGTGTGAAACAGCAAAAGATGATTGGCATGCGGGCCAGCGGTGTCAGAACAGGTCGCAGCAATGCGAAATGGACTGTTAAGGAAGCTCTGCCAAAAGCAAGACTCCATCGCTATAGACTCAAAGGAAGTCTAAATCATCAGGCAGAAGTTCTGTGAGGGCCGCCTAGCTCAAACTCACAACTTCTAACTCCCACATCCGCCCGATGCACTGCTTCGGGCGGATATTATTATTAAGCGACTAACTATTGTAGATTGTCATTTATAGAGACAACCGCTCCCCGCTCGACATCAACGTGAAAGTCGCTCGCGACATGAACAAGTTCCCCAAAGTTATAGTTTTTGTAGAACGCCTCCGACACATCATCAATCTGCTTATTCCAGTTAGCTCCGTAAAGCGCGCTCGCAACCGCTTCAGAGTCAATCGGCCGTAAAATGCCGTAACGTGCAACCGCGTAGACAGTGTTCAATGAAGGAAACTTCACCATTTTCACGCCCGGTTTATACACAACATTAGGTCCAAGCGTGTAGGAAGCCATCATCGTCGAAGAAATGACATGGATGTTCGACCAGTCGTTGTACCACGTAAAGTACACCTTCTCATTTGGAAACGCATGTCGCCCTCCCCATTTGTCCAAGAAGTAGACCGTTCGACACGGGTGCGTAAAATCTTCCCCGCCCGGGCACGGCGTCTTGATGAGCACCGGGGACACGGCAATCACTGCATCGCGTGTCCAGTCGGTTGCGTCAACTTCCACAGATGCACTGCCGTCCGTTGGCGTTAATACAACTTCAGAAACCGAAACGATTTTCGCGGGACCTGTCGTGACATCCCCCGCCCCGTTTGTGCATTTTGCGCGGATGCTATTGGCTGTGCGTTCGGTTGTGAACGTGTATGTCGCCTCATAACGATTCAGCGCGACATTCAATGTCATCGGTGTTTCGTAGATAGATGAGATGACGAGCGTGCAGAACACAACACCCGCGGAGTCACTCGCCGTCACGTAAAATTGTTGGGGAACCGTATACGTTGCCGTCAACGGCGCAACGGCACCAACCATCGGTCCCGCCGCCCACGCGTTCTTTCCAAACGTGAATGGCGCCAATACCACAAGCGCCGCCAAAACAAAAATACTTTTCTTCATATAAAATGAGTATAGCATGTCATTTGGCCGTCACTTTCCCCCACGCGAAAGCCCATACTTCTCAAGGGAGTTGACAATCATGGGGTTTCCGTGTACTGTAATGAAGCTCTTCTTGTTCTCGTAACTTGAGAGCACGTCAGTGTGACGTTCTAATTCATGCCCTCTTGTTATGAACAACAAGGTGTTTGTAGGCGGCCTTCCTTGGGCCGTAGACGACGAGCGGCTTCGTGAGGTGTTTTCCCAGTTTGGGGAGATCACGGATGCGCACGTTGCAACAGACAAGTTCTCGGGACGTTCCCGAGGCTTCGGCTTCGTAGAGTTCACAACCGAAGACAGCGCCAAAGCGGCTGTTGACGGAATGAACAACGGAGACTTGGACGGTCGGACCATCAAAGTGGACCTGGCTCGCCCAAAGCGCGAAGAATAATTCGCACCGACAAACCCCTCCATTTCGGAGGGGTTTGTGTTTGATTGCATTCTCAGCAGATCACGGACTCACGAAACTCATGTTCACAAGCGCGTTCGCGCCACAACCGCCCGAAGCCCCCGAGCTCGCATACAAGATTCCCTGCATATCGCTGTTGGATGTCGCTTCCATCTCAAAACTTCCTGTAAAC
>CAZDJC010000015.1:0-8943 GCA_964505655.1 uncultured Gammaproteobacteria bacterium | reverse complement strand
GTGCTCTACGCGCGGCAAGTTGTTGTGGACCGTTGCGGCGCTCCCACGCATCTGCGCACCATGGCGGTGCTCATCGATGCGTCATGGGGAGATCGCGACCAGACGCTTGACGACGACAAGTTCATTCTGCGGGCACGCCGATTCAACGTGGATATGCCCGTGGAGGTTGGTGGGTTTTTCGACATTCCGGAGGCCATGGTTCCGGAGAGCTACAAGCGTGCGTTTGCCGTGGCGCGCGCCAAATACAGTGCCGCGTGTGTGACACGAGGCATTGACCTTGTGCCAGCGCCCGTTGCAGAAACGCGGTCGTACGCACGCACCGCGTCCCCGCGCACATCGGCTCTCTACGACTAGAAAACTTCGTGAGCGCTCTGGCTTCTGGCCCGGGCGCTCTTCACTTTATTGATGCGGCCGCTCGTTCTTTAAACGACTGCGCCTGTTCAAGTTGTATCGAGAGCAGCTGTGAGACGCCGTTTTTCTGCATGCTCACGCCGTAGAGCACGTCCGCCGTTTGCATGGTCGCACGGTTGTGTGTGATAACGATGAACTGCGTTTGCTTGCGCAACTCTTCAATGATTTTGGAAAAACGGATGGTGTTCGCTTCGTCGAGCGCCGCGTCGACCTCGTCCATGAGCACAAACGGTGAGGGGTTTGTGGCCATGATGGCGCACACAAGCGCGATGGAGGTGAGCGCGCGCTCGCCGCCAGAGAGCAGGTTGATGGACTTGAGCCGTTTGCCGGGAGGCGTTGCCTGGATGTCGATCCCCACAACTTGATCGTGATCCGTTGGCATTCTTTCCTCCTGTTCGGGAGCGTTATCATCAGGCGCCTCCTCCTCAATGTCTGATGCGTGGATTTCCTTCAGGGCGCACGTCCCGCCGCCAAAAAGGATTTTGAAATAGTGTTCAAAGTAGTGCTCGATGCTTTCGAATTGGCGCCTCGACTGTACTTTGATATGTGTGTCCAACTCGTCGATGAGCGATTCCGTTTCTCGCAACGCGCCTACAAGATCGGCAACTTGGTTTTCCAAAAACGCGTGGCGTTCGTTTGTCTCGTCGTAGTCTTTGACCGTCTCCTCATCGATGCCGCCAATGACGTCAAGCGTGTGCCGAAGTTGCTGTAGACGCGGATAGAGCGCCTCGGTGTTTGCTCCACCTTTGAACTGACGCGCCGTTTGCGCAAGAGTGCCTAGCGCTTCGTTCATGTCTTTCTCCAAATCTTCCCTGCGCGTTTCGAGTCGTGCGAGCGCGACGCGGCGCTCGTTTAAAGTGGTCTCAAGCGAGTGCAATTTGTCCTGCGCGCTTAAAAGGCGGTTTTGGAGGGCAAAGAACTCGGCGCGCTCTTCTTGCGACTGTTCCGCACGGTCGTGGAGCGTTTGTTTGAGCGCCGTGAGTTCTGTCACGATCTTGGCTTCATGTTGTTTGAGTGTCTCAAGCTTTTTTTGCAACGCGGTGTCCGGCTTTGCCGCTTCCGGCGCGGGCTTCTGCAAGCGTGAAAGGAGTCCCTCGGACGCAGTAACGAGCGCGTCAACGGCGTCTTCGTTGAGCATGTCACTTTTCAATGCTGTTTTGAGCGCACGAGCGGCGTCGTGAATGGACACAAGGCGCTCGATGATTTGGGAGAGGGGAAGCGGCGTCCATGTGGAAGCAGATTTCACACGCGTAAGCTCAAGCTGTTTTTGCGCTTCGAACCATTCTTCACGGGAGCGTGTGCGTTTGTCTTGAAGCTCGTCGTAGCGTTGTTGCAGTTCGGTGAGCTCGAGTGTGACGGGGTCGCCGCTTGTTTTGGTTTGCGCTTGGAGTGTGTTGAGTTTTGAGCGTTCTTGATCGAGAATTGCCGCTTGCTTTTTTGCGGCTTCCTCCGCACGCGCAAACGCTCCTGCCTCTGTCTTTATGTGCTCGCTGACCTCTCGCCATAGCGTACCAAAGTACTGCACTTGCGCTTCCTGTAATTCTTTTTCGATCGTCTCTCGCTGCTCGCGACGTCGTACGAGCCGTTTTAGCATCCGAAGACGCGGCTCGATTTCTTGGATGAGCAATTCGATTTGTCCGAGATTTTCGCGTGTGCGCGCCAATTTCAACCTCGCGCGGTGCCGCTTGAGTTGCAATGGTTTCACACCCGTCGCGTCGTCAAAAAACTGTTTACGTTCTTGTGGGGATGCGGCGAGGATGTGGTCGATTTGCCCTTGTCCGATGACGGAATAACTTTGTTGACCGACGTTTGCTTGGGCGAGAAAGAGCTGGACATCTTGGAGGCGCACTGTTTGTCCGTTGAAGATATAGGTTGACTCGCCATCGCGGTAGAGGCGTCGAGCGAGGTGCATTTCCGAAAATTCGATGCCTTCGATCCCGCGGACGTCCGCAAAAATCAACTCGACCTCCGCAAAACCTGCGCGCGCCTTTCCTTGGCTTCCTGAAAAGATGACGTCGGTTGCCGCCTTTCCGCGCAAAAGCTTCATGCTTTGCTCGCCTAAAACCCAACGAATGGCGTCTGCGATGTTGCTTTTGCCGGAACCGTTTGGGCCGACGATCGCCGTGATGGCATGCCCGTGCGCCTTTGGATCCAAAAAGCGCAGCGTTGTTTTCTGTGCAAACGTCTTGAATCCTTGAATCGTGATTTCCTTGAGGTACATAAACGCCATGGAAGTATACCCGGTAGTACTACCTTTGAAAATTTCAGATCATTTGAGTGTTTGGGCACACATCCTTTTATGCGATCGTCTTCGAACGGTGGTTGTACTACTGGGTATAACAAATGGAGGTTGGAAGTTGGAGGTTGGAGATTGGATGGCGGTTGATTTTCCGCGATGACTGTGTAGCGCCAGCAGCACATGCGAGCGTGATTGACATGGTTCGTTGATCTCGCTATGGTCAGTCGTTATGAACCATGAGCTTCAGCGAATGTTTGCGGAACTAGAACGGCGCGTGCAAGTCGCGCAAAACATTTTATTATTGACGGATCAGCGCCCCGACGGCGACACGTTCGGCTCAAGTCTCGCTTTTTTTCATTACCTTCGCAATATAGGCAAGCGCGTGACGCTCTATGCCACAACTGCGCCTCTTACCATGCATCAATGGCTTCCGGGCATCGAGCTCATTACACGGGACGCACAGTATTTGCGCGATCCATCGGTGGATCTCGTGATGTCGTTTGACTCATCGCGCGAGGACCTTATCAGATCCTTGACGCAAGATCTCCGTGCGCCGTTGGTCGTTGTTGACCATCACATGTCCAACACGCGTTTCGGCGAGTTAAACGTGATCGACACGAGCGCTTCGTCAACATGTGAGGTCGTGAACGCCTACATGCGTGCGCAACATGTGCGCATGACGGACGACATGGCGAAATGCTTGCTCATGGGGATGCTCACGGACACGGGGTTTTTCTATTATTCGGCTGCCTCGGGCACGTCTTTTGAAATGGCTGCGCGGCTTTTGTCGCAAGGAGGTTCGCTTAAAACCGTCGTGGATTACGTTGAGCACAACGTGAGCATCGCGCGACTGCAACTGTGGGGGCGTATTTTTTCTCGGCTCGTGTATGCTCGGAAATGGAACGCGGCGGCGACGTGGTATACGCAGGACGATCTTGAGGAAACAGGCGCCACGGCGGAGGACATCGCCGACATGAGCGATTACTTAGGCCGTGTCTTAGACGTTGATACGACGGTGTTTTTGAAACAGCAAGCGGACGGTGTGAAGGTAAGTTTGCGGTCGCATAACCGTGATGTATTGGCGCTTGCGCGTCAATTCGGCGGAGGAGGGCATACGCATGCATGTGGATTTTTTATGGAAGGGGCTCAACTCACGCACACGGGAGACCGTGCTGCGATCGTTTAGCGTACTTGCTCAAAGGGAAGGGGGCGGTTTACAATTCGCCACAGGGAAACCAGCATGTCTGTCGCACAACTTTCACTTGACGATGCCGTGCAAAGCCGAATGGATCGATTGAATGAATTCTGGCGGAGCGCTGTCACGCATGGTTTCGGGAACCAAATGGCGACTGAGGTCGCTCCACGACGGGAGGGATTCCCGCACGCCTTTAGCTTCTCGCAAGGCAATTTCGAATACCGTGAAGAGTTCGCGGGCGAGAAGTATTGGGGTGGGGATGAGGTGGTCTTCCTTTATCCGAACCAGCCAATATGGCGGTTGAGTGCACATGGGGCGTTTGAGCCACAGGGCGTGAACGACGGCAATCTTCGAACGGTTGCTATCGACTTTCTCCGCGAAGCTCTCATGCGCATTCGGTGCGTCAATGGTGGACCGGCAGCATTTGCCCCTCGCGGACCGCTTTCTTACGTGTCAGGGAAGTGGGCGTACCGTTGCACGTGGGAGGGGGGATTTGATCTCTTCCACGGCACGGAAACCGTTTCGCAACTGGGTGTCCGCGTTCTGACCCAGTATTTCCATGGAGGTCTCGTTCTCGGCGCGCGTTCTAACTGACGGCGCCGATTTCTTTTATGTTATACTAGCTCAAAATAATATATGTCTTATCTCATCCCTACCGTCATTGAAAAAACGTCGTCCGGCGAGCGCGCGTACGACATTTACTCGAGACTCCTCAAAGATCGCATCATTTTTTTGGGCGGCGAAATCAACGATGCCGTGGCCAACATCGTCATTGCGCAGTTGCTCTTTTTGGAGAGTCAGGACAAGTCAACCGACATTAAACTGTATGTGAATTCGCCCGGTGGAAGCGTGACGGCGGGGCTTGCGATTTATGACACGATGAACTACATCAAGTCTGACGTTTCGACGATTTGTGTGGGGATGGCGGCGTCGATGGGAGCCGTGCTGTTGTCCTCTGGCGCGAAGGGAAAGCGTTTTGCGCTTCCGAATGCGGAAGTAATGATTCACCAGGTTTTGGGCGGCGCGCAGGGGCAAGCAACGGACATCAAAATCCATGCTGAACGCATCTTGCAGATGAAGGACTCGCTCAATCAGATTTTGGCGCGCAATACGGGACAGGACGTGAAGCGTGTCACGGATGACACAGAACGCGATAAGTTTATGACGGCACAGGAAGCCAAAAAATACGGGCTGATCGATAAAATTATTGGGATGTAGCGTGGGCCTTTGTAAAAGTGTGTTTTTCGTCGTACGGGCGCCTGTTGATCCTACATAACATACGTTGTAGAACGGCTCGCGGGGATCAATAGTCCGTTTGATGATCGCTTGTCCAGGCTTGACAGTTTTTGTGTCGCATGGTAGTCTCGTCTGTCGCCCGTAGATGCCAGCGTGCACGACAAGCATGGAGACGACTTCGTGGATTGTTCAGGCTTCGGCTCGACCACTCCACTTTTGCTCGTCTTCTTGTACGCTGGCATGTGTGGACGATTAAATAGAGAGTCTTTTGACCCTCTATTTTGTCTTTTATTGCGTCACGGCATCCGAGGGTATGGCAAATGGACTTGTCTCCTCGGCGCTTTCGGTGGGCGGTCCAGATGTTTCAGTTGGAACGGATTCTGTGGCTGATTCCTCCTTGAGCTTCCCGTTTTCGTCCAATTTTTCAGGCTCGATGCCCTCAAGACAAATCACGGGGAGCGGGCGATAATACGACTCGTACGTTGTTTGTTTTACTTCCTGACCGGGGCGTTCAACGGTGTAGACAAAGGACGCGCTTGCGCCCGGATGTCCGCCTTGGCACTGCCGAACCCCCGGAGCAAGATCAGCGGTATAGCGTGTCTCCGCCTCACCTTGCGGAAGCCATTTGTGTACGACGGGCGCCGAATAGTAGCCCTTTCGCCCATCGTTTGTTCCCCAGAGGGTGAAGCGCAAGTCACCCGTTGCGTCGTTCATCGACGTCGTAAACAAAATGTAATTTCCCGTGTCGTTGATAAACTTGAAATCCGGAGCAGGATCGTAGATTGTTGCGTCGGTTCCCGGATTGCCGTTTGCGGGGTCGTTGTAATAACGCACGACGAGCGAGTGGTTTCGACGTTCGGTCACGAGAAGCCCTGAATTCATGGCGGCACGGAACGTGGTGGATCCAATTTGGCACAATCCGCCCCCAACTTCGGGTTTAATTTCATCACCTTTGATGACGAGCTCGGGAAGGTAACCGTCCTCAATAGTGAATGGTCGCAAAGCAGTCAACAGGGAAAATTCTTCGTCGGGTTTGATTAAGATGCCGTTGAGTTTATTGACGCCGTGACGAATGTTTTTGACGCGGTTTGCGGGACTCCCCTTGAAGTTCGATGTGCCAACTCCAAGAATTTCGCCGATGCCAAGATCGTTTACCTCGCGCGTGGTGATGGATGGTTCTGTGACGGTTACAGCGATGTCGATGGCGGGCGGGTTGTTGCACCACTGTGGCGGCTCTGATTCATGGAGGCAAGCGCCGCCGCGCGTGCGAATTTCGTCTAACAAACGCTCACGGGTGAGCGCGAGATCCAGCGCGCGCCCTTCGCGGCTCGGCGAAAATTCTTCGACGCGTGTTCCTTGGATCTCAAAACGTGCGTTTTGTGCTTCGATTTCAATGTCGTTGGCCATGGATTCCAAGAATGCATCAAACGTCTCGTTGCCCTCAATGACAGCACCGGCCCACCCTTCATTCTCAAGATAACTTGGACGAAGCATTTGTGCGAGATCATCTGCGCCAAGTTCATAGGAAAACGATTGCCAACGGCCGCCGTCGTAGGCGAGTTTGTATGGGGCCATACGAAGCGCTTCTTGCGCGTCGCCCGTGATACGCTGCGCGTCTTCGGTAGTCAGTTTTGGACTTTGATCGCGCACGTCCACAGTGAGGCGCACGGGAGCTAAGGATGCGAATTGCATCTGGATACGCGAAAGCGTTTCTTCAAGATCGAATCCGTGTCCCGGCGCTCCGGGGATGATATCCACCTCAAAGCGAGATGTTTCCTCGTTGTATGTAAACTCAAACGCCGGCTCGACGGCGGGGTCCCACATGGGTTCAAACCGATTCACGATTTCACGGCCGATCGCGTCTGAATCCATCGTGACTTCTACGGGGATGCGCCGTGGTTTATAAAGAGCTCTCGCGACGTCTAGTGAACGTGCGACGAGGGAGCCCGTGTGCCCAACAGCAAAGGCCGCATCAACGGCCTCGTCGATCTGCAATAACACAAGCTCTTTGCTCAAATCGGGGTCGTCGGGGGACAAAAATCGGACGGGGATTGTTTCAGTCTTATCTTGAATAGTGATGGTAAGGCCGTCGTTGAGCGTGGTGTCGACGCGTTCGTGCAAGCGTTGCTTTGCTTCATCCTTCGTCAACCCTGACACGATGCTTCCTCCGATGGTGATGCGTGGATAGATTTTTTGGGAATACGCAAAAACCGTCGTCACGCTTGCGGCGGTTATGAGGAGCACGACTGACACCACGGACAACACGGCGATCCACGCGTGCTTGGAGAAATTAGGAGGTTTGATTGGCATCATAGGAGTCCCCCGTGAGAAGTTCGTTCAAAAGCGCTTTTGCGATTTCTGCGTTTTCGTCTGCGCTCTCACTTTCTGGGAAGGCGACGAGAAGCATGTGGTCGTTCACACTGACGTTTGAGAGACGCTCTTTTGGCCACAAGAGCGTTTGCTCTCCAAGGCGGAGCGTGATGTTCGAGTCGTCTATTTTGGTGACGATGGCTTCAAGAGAGTGGCGCGGCATATCACACTTTTTTAACGGACACGCGTGCGCCGACGTTTGTCTGCTTCGGGAGCGTAATGGTCAAAACGCCGTTTTTAAGTTTGGCTTCCGAGCGATCCGATTGTACGTGGCATGGCAACATGATCGTGCGCGAAAATGACCCCCAAAAACATTCTTCGTAGTGGACGGTTGCGTCATTTGCGCGCGCATCGCGCTCGCGTGTGCCACGGATTGTCACCATGTCGGGATTGATAAAAATGTCGAGTACCTCGGGATCGACGCCTGCGATGGCGGATTGAATGAGGATGTTGTCGTCTGTTTCAAACACGTCGATGGCGAGCTGGCCTTCGACGGAATCTGGAACCCATGTTTCCATGGGGCGCTGTTGTGTGTGCGTGTTCATGCCTCCAAGTATAACAAACATTTTGTGAAAAAAAGATTCACTCGGCTTTAGGTAAGTCGAGTGAGAAGATCAGTGCGCGAAAAAATTTGTGGGTTCGGTTTTGTAACTCCTGCCCTCCAGGAGATCCGCTCTGGGAGCTTAGCCTTGGATGTTCACTGGGTTACCCTCGTGAACCACCCAACTTTAGGAGTGCGTGATTGAGGCGTCACGCACCCTTTTTAACACCGAGTCCTTGCGGAGACGGTTTTGGCTCTTCCCTCTCGGACCGAAGCTTTGGTACACGCCCAAAGCCGCACAGTCCGAATACGGGAGTTCTCGCGAGCCCCCTTAAGACGACACTGCCGAAGCAGTCAAGGATCCAACCACGAGTGGCGGACCGTCGTCGGGGAGTCGCTTTTGCTTTCCTCTCCAACCCACGAAGGCATGTTACAAAATGTTTGACGGCTTGTCAATTCGTGATCTGTCTTACGAAGAGAGGAGTTGACATACGCGCTGTGACTGACTATCATCTCGGCGTTTTCGGCCCCTTCGTCCTCCGACTCACGATCCTCAATGATCGCGAGTCGTGAGTCCACGATTCCGATCCAAGGATCGGAATCGGGATAATGGTTCTCTTGTGTCTCAGTTTGCAACATACGCTCTCGCGTGGAAACGTGAACGTCAGATAAAATCGTGGAAAAGCCGTCAGGCAATTGAACGATTGTTTCAGGCCCCTTCGTCTAATGGTTAGGACGTCGGGTTCTCATCCCGGCAATGGGGGTTCGATTCCCCCAGGGGTCACCAAGAAAAGGATCCGTCTTTAGACGGATCCTTTTCTTTATGTCTGTATGGGGGAATCGAACGGTGAAAAGGGTTTGGGAAAAACAGCCTGTTTTTCCCAAGAGCCCTGCCATATGGAGGAAGGGGTGACATGGAGTGACGCATGGCGTCACGACATCCAGAGGGGA
>CAZDJC010000014.1:0-10856 GCA_964505655.1 uncultured Gammaproteobacteria bacterium | reverse complement strand
CCGCCCGAAATAATACGGCGATGTCTTGCGGCGGTACGCCCCGCGCAAGCGTCTCATCGATCGTGCGAAGAATGGTGCGCGCTTCGTCTGTACTGCTTCGAGCACACACGCGTCTTGGCTTCTCTCCTCGCGTCACAACCGGCCGCAACATCTTTGAAAACTGCTCATCGTTGTGTGCAATAGACGCATTCGCAAGCGCCAAGATCTCGGGCGTCGAGCGATAGTTCACCTCCAGTCGGAATGTTTTTGCGTCCGCAAACTGTGCGGGAAAATCGAGAATGTTTCGGATGTCAGCCGCCCGAAACGAATAAATACTTTGTGCGTCATCCCCCACCACAAGCACGTTGCGATGCGTCTGCGCCAAGCGTCGCACCATAGACGCTTGAATCGCGTTCGTATCTTGATATTCGTCGACAAGAATGTACTGAAACTGTTCCGCAAGCGCGCTCTCAACCTCTTTGTGTTCTCGCAACAAGCGTTCAACATGACATAATAAGTCGTCGAAATCCATGCTGTTTGACTGTCGCTTTTTTTCTTCGTACGCGTGCGCGATGCCTTCGATGTCCGCTTGAAATTCACGGATGGCGCGGCGGCCCTCAATCATTTCGCCCACGCTCTTGCGTGCGTTTCGCGCATGGCTCAACAGTCCCTGCAACACGCGCGCTGTTGGAAACCGCTTATCTCCCCGCCCCACATGCGCCTCCTTCATACATACCTTCAGTAAAGACAAGCTATCGTCCTTATCCAAAATTGAAAATCCCGTCGAAAATCCCAACAATGGTGCATAGACGCGCAGAAGCCGATTGGCCACGCTGTGAAACGTGCCCGCCCACAGCCCATCCGGGTATTTCCCAAGCAACCGTTCGACACGCTCGATCATTTCGCGTGCCGCTTTATTGGTGAACGTCACAAGCAAAATGCGGTCGGCCGCCACCCCCAAACCAAGCAAATACGCCACTCGATACACGATCGTACGCGTTTTTCCCGATCCCGCCCCCGCCAAAACAAGGCATGGCCCGTCGCCCTCTTTGACGACACGCCACTGCTCCTCGTTCAGCTCTTGTGAAAAATCCATGGGCATAACGGTGCCAAGTATAGCAGATCGGGTGCGCGGTCAGTGAACGCAAAGGCATCTCTTGTCAGCATCATCATTTCATGATATGTTCGCGACGGATCACAGAGACACTCGTGACAAAAGCACGAAGCGAAACGATTCAGATCATTCAACGAGACTCGGTCATTGCGACCATGGGAAGCGTAGCAAAACTGTCCACGCGAAACCTTCCCGGCGTTCCGATTCGCATCGTCACGCAACCAACCGTGCGAGAGGGCGTCCAAGCAGACGGCACAAAAAAAGACGTATACATTCGGCGCGGCGCCGTACTCGTGTACTCGCGTGAGTTGGAAAGTTGGGTGTGTTATCGCGGCATTTTGCGTGCGCTCGCGAGCACACGTCACACGCGGCAAAGCTACGGCATCGATGCAATGGTCCCGCGAGGTGAGTTGCAACGGCTCGACGCCATGCTCCTCAACCTCGACGGCGCTAACGACATCATGTCACGCTACGGCATGATGGACGATGAAGAACGCGCGCGTTGCCTCGATCGCCTCAAGAGCGCCGCACGCGAATACCGCATGCCGCGCATTCCCGAGAAGATCCGCGCAAGCACCCTTCTTATGCTCTCGGCACAGCACATGATGCCGCCCACAGATCCGCATCCGGGACGTGGGAGAGGCGTCAATCCGAGCGCCGCCATGAGCCGGACTGTTATTTCTCGCACACTCATCGTCGGAAGGCAAGGAACCATCCGCCGCAAGATCGATCCGCGCATTCACGCGCGTTTCCTCGCTCTTGCCGCAGAGCTCGAGTACTGCCTCGCCGTCTTTGGCGAAGTCGCGCGCGACATCGAGGACGTGCTCAAGAGTCCGATTCTCAAGCTCCCGTCTCGCACCCATCTTGAGGAGATCACGAACATCGAGCAACCTCTGCAGGAATGGCGCCGTGCGATGAATGTGCTCGCCGGCCTCGCGCACCGACTACGCGACGATGTGTTCCCTGCGCCATACGCGCGTTACGCATCGCGCATGTACGCGGAGTTGCTGCGCGCCGCCATCGAGCTCGAGTGCCGCAACTTCGAAGGAGCGCGCACACTTGCCAAAACGGCGTTGAGTTCAATCGATTACTTGACGCTTGCGGAGCGCATCATGGACGCAAAAAGCGGAATTGTTCCCGACGACCGGCAAATGCAAACCGTTGCGCGCGAGTAGGTCATTCGCGAAGCGGCAAAGTTGCTCGCCCTTGCGGCGACGCTGAACGGTGACGGGTTCGCGCACAACACATCTCTGCGCATCTACACACATTTAGCGCAGGCCTGCGCCTGTGCGCACCTCATGCGATTGAACGACATGCGTGAGGCATGGCGACAAGCAGAAGAACTTCTTGGATAACAACGCCGACCCCTTCCAAGGGTCGGCACAATTTTTTGTAGCCCCACACTACAAGTATCGCGCCTTATTGCGCACGTGTTCATCGTGTGTGCGCGCATAAATCACCTCGCCGTCTTGTGTCGTCAAGTAGAAATAGTACGGGTTGTCAATCGGATTGAGCGCGGCTTCAATCGCCGCTTCCCCCGGATTGGCGATCGGCCCAACGGGCAATCCGGGATACTTATACGTATTGTAGAGAGAGTCAACTTGAATATCCTGCAATGTCGCTTGCGCGTCATTTTTTCCCGTCGCGTAATTCACCGTCGCGTCCAGTTGAAGCGCCATGCCAAGTTCAAGCCGGTTGCGAATGATGCCAGACACATACGCGCGGTCTTCGTTCGATGTGACTTCGCGTTCAAGCAAACTTGCAATCGTGACGATCTCATGAAGCGAGTAGCCGCTTGCGGCAATCTGCTGTGCATACTGAACCGCAACGCGCTCGTCAAACTCGTCGAGTAACCGCGCGACAATGTCGTCTGCGGTCGCCGTGTTGCGAATACGATAGGTATCTGGAAACAAATACCCTTCATAGGTGCCGTCAGGAACCAAAGACAGAAAAGGATACTTCTCTTTGAGCCGTGGGTTTGAGAGCGCGAGTCGTAAGTCCGTCTGTGACACGATGCCGCGTGACTCAAGATGCTTGCCCAATTGCTCAATCGTCCACCCTTCAATGAAGGTAAACTCACGTTCGAGCGATTCTGCATCCGAAAGCGCGTCGTAGAGTTTTTGAATGCTCATGTCTAAAGACAACGGCACGGCGCCCGCCTGCATCACGCGCCGCGGATGCAGTTTTCCGTACACGGAAAACCAAAATGGCGCTTTCAAAAGTCCCGCGTCCACGAGTCGCTGTTTCGCGCCGCTAAGCGTGTCCCCCGGCTCCACGACAAAAAGAACTTCCTCGCCCGACGGCCGATTCACAAATGTCGCCCACACGCCGCTCAACAAAAAAACAACACCGGCCAAAAAGAGGAGTACAACTCCTACTGCTACAACGTTGATCGTCCGGTTACGACGAGACAGATACGCAAGATTCATGCGAGACGTGTTTTGGCGAGACGTTTTTTATGTTTGCCACACGCATCGCAACTTCGCGCACGTTTTTCGAGGCATCCTTATGTGTGACAAGGATCCCTTCACCTGTTGCGACAACAACAACATCTTCCAACCCAACAACCGCAACAGGCACTCCCGTCTCGTTGCGGACAAAACTCGACTTCGTGTCGTGAAGAATCGCATTTCCCTGTGTTGTGTTTCCGCGCTCATCCGTTTGCGCGCGTTTTGAGACAGTCTTCCAACTCCCAAGATCCGTCCAGCCAAAGTCACCCTGAAGCACAACCATGTCGCGCTCGTGTTCCAATACGCCGTAATCAACGGACGGACACCGTTCGGGCAACGCCGCGTACACACGCTCAAGCGCCGTGCCGTCGAGCATCATGCGAAGCGCTTCAGACACAGAAGGCACATGCCGCTCAACCGCGCGCAAAAACGTGTTCGCGCCCCCCGAGATAATCGTCGGATTCCAAAGATGCGTTTTCGACTTCACATATTCGAGCGCTGTTTCGACATCCGGCTTTTCCTTAAACCCTTTCACGTGATGCACGTCACGTCCTCCCACACACACTGCCTCGCCCGTTTCAATATAACCATAGCCCGTTTCCGGGTACGTTGGCGCGACTCCCACAAGCGCAAGATGATCCGGCAGCGCGGCAACCACATCACGCAACACCTCAAGCGTGCGGCGATAGTTCAAAACGTCCGTCACATGCACGTCCGAGTTAATGATCGCAAACGTCGCGTTTGGGTTTTCACGCACAAGCGCAGACGCCGCACTCGCAATCGCAATCATGGTGCCTTGTGCAGACGGCTCCTCCAACACGCGCACCGTTTGAGACGCAATCTGCCGCCGCGCCTCCTTTGCATACTGCCGATTCACAACCAACACCAGCCCATCTTCAAACACGGGCTCCACCCAATCCACCACGTCTTGCAACATTGTGCGCTCCCCCACAAACCGATGCAGTTGCTTTGGGCCATGTTCGTTTGAAACCGGCCACAGTCGCGTACCGTTTCCCCCGGCTAAAATGATTCCATACATGTGGGCGAATCATAGCAGAAACCATTTTTGCGGTCACATTGACCTCCACGCGATTCCGTGATATATCTGCGTTGGTTCACAATGGGAAAATCAGACAATAAAAGCATTTTCTGTTCGTTCTGTGGCAAAGGAAAGGGTGAAGTGCGACTTCTCGTTGCAGGACCCAGCGTTTTCATCTGCAACGAATGCATTGACCAGGGCAACGACTTGCAAATGCAGTTCGATCAGGAACCTGCGAGCAGAAACTGCGACCCGTATGTCCGTGCCGCGACACCTGAATCCACGTGGGAAGCTAAATGTCCCATTTGCCTCCAAACGACAACGCTTAACAACTTTGTGTTCCCGCGCGCGCTTGTCGCGCTTGATCCACTAACCGGATTGTGGGAACCGGGTTCACTCTCCCACCTCCTTGCGGATGAGCGCCGTGTGTGTCATGAATGCCTAGAATCAGCCGACACGGTGCAACCGAAATTCATCGTGTGCGCTTTCTGCGGCGTCGGTCGGGCACCAAACATGTTTCCATTTCTTGAGGGGAAAGACCCGGAAAGGATGCCGAACGCGGCACTCATCTGTCACTATTGTGCAAAGGCCGGATTGCGCGCCACCAAGTGGAGCCGCAACTTTCTCACACGTAGTCAACGCATCATTAGGGCCATGCGTCATCTATACCAAATCGCCCCAATTGCGTGCCAGTTTCTTGTGATGAAGGCGCAGGAGGGAACGCTCGCTACGTGCAAACTGACACCGGCTCTTCTCCCTGTCGTGCACAGGGTTCAGGGGCTCGCCACTGAAATCGATGAGAACCATTATCTGAAAGCTGGTGTCATCGCTATCATTCGATCGACGTGCTCAACAGACGGCGTTACCATCACGATCAGCGATCCAGAAGAAAAACCGGCGCCCGCGCCAGACACCGGAGCACAGCCGGCATAACACATCCCTCTTCGACCCCCGCTCAAACGGGGGTCGCACTTTATGAAACACCATGTTGACCGTCCAAAAGTCGCGTGATATACCGATCCTCGGTGTCACATGACTGCTCCTGACAATACGCATGAACGATTTTGTTCATTCTGTGGAATCCTTGCTGCTTCCGTTCGTCTACTTGTTGTCTCCCACACCAATCAGGCGTCCATTTGCGACACATGTGCCGAAGAGACCATTGCGCTCATGCAAGATCTAAAGGTCACAGGACACACGGCAAGCAACAACCGCGACCCGTACATCGGCGTCATTCCAACAGATGCGCCATTGCAGATCCCGTGTCCCGTATGCAACAACCACGTCCTTCTCAAGAACGTGGTATTCCCGAAAAGTCTCATCGTGTTCGGACAGTCAGACGAATCCTGTCTTGCCCGACTCGTGGAAGATGGTCGCTACATTTGCTACGCATGCCTTCAGCACGATGTGCCGCGTGCCACGGGTATCATGTGCAATTACTGTGGCCGAGATTACCAGCCGGATATGTTCCCATACTTGCAAGACGGGAATCCAAAGAAGACACCCGAGGCGAGTCTTATCTGCCGCATGTGCCAGGTGGCGGGGCGACTGGCTCTCAAATGGTCAACACGTCATTTACATCTACAGCATCAGATCCTCCTTGCAATGCACGAGCTTAAGAAGAGCCACCCCGTCGTGTTTCACGCCATCGTTACAATGGCGCATGATGAGTCGCTCCGTGTTGATCAACTCCCCCCGTTGTATGCACAGGTCTGCGCCGAATTCGAGCCGTTCAAAGAAGGCAAATTGTTCGATGCTGACGTGATCGCCTTCATCCAAAAAACTTGCGCAAGTGATGGCGTTACGTTCACCGTTTGGCCAATACAAGAAGTACTTTTCACGCCGCCTCCAAAGACAAGTTAGGTTTCCCCTCTTTTCGACCCCCGCTCAAACGGGGGTCGCACTTATGAGAGAGGCGCTTTCGCTTATTTTTGCAACATGCACAAGCGGCTTGCCTAGAGGATGAAACCCCTGCGCAAGCAAATTTTCGATCGGGAGGAATAACGGCCGCGGCATATCGTCAAACGCGTGCCATGAAACGCGACGCGCACGATCCGGTTCCATAACACGCACCTCGCCTGATGCATGTTCCGCAAGCACAAAAATCGTGATGTAGTGTTTTTGTTCCGACGGAGAGACATCATTTGTGACAGCGACTATGCGGGGATTTTTAATCTCCACGCCCACTTCTTCGCGCGTCTCCCGCGCCGCGCATGCACAAATGTCTTCCCCAAATTCCAGATGCCCACCCGGAAAACTCCACGTGCCAGCTCCATGCGCGCCGATGCGCTCTTGCATCAACACTTCGCCGTCGCGCCACACGATCACCCCCACTCCAACCTTCGGCCGTTGAACGTCCATAGCTCTAATAGATGACAAAAAACATTGCAAGCATCGCCGCGCCAATCCCAACCGCGCTCCCAACCAACACATCGCTTAAGTAGTGTACTCCGACCAATACGCGCGACAATCCAATCGCCCCCGCGACCACAAGCGCCCACGCGCCAACGCGCGGATCCACGCCATAGAGCGGCACCGCAATCGCAAACGACAGCATCGCGTGGTCAGACGGAAACGACGTTCCAAGCCATGTTGTGGGGATGAGCGCATGCAGACGATGTGTCACAAACGGACGCTTACGCACAAAAATTTTTCCAAGCCACAAGTTCAACACGAATCCAAACACGATGGACAGCATGAGTACCTTCGCGAGCTCCGTCACAAACAGCGGTTCGTGGTTGAGATAGACAACGCCAAGAAGTACGGCCAAGAGAATCCAAAACACCCATCGCGCAAACACAACGGCTCCTGTGTGAAGCGCCTCATTTCTGCGCGTCACTGCATGAAGCGCAAGCGAAAGGCGATGATCCACGTCCGCAAGCCAGATCATATAAGCGACTGTCCCGTCATATCCTTCGGCGTTGGGATTTGAAGCAACGCCAAAATCGTTGGGGCAATATCTGCCAAAACGCCAACCGGTGGCACAAGACTCAAGTCACTCCCCGGCACCTCCCCCATCAAAGACGGTTGGCCTTCGTACGCATGCCCTACAATGATGAGTGGAACGGGGTTCGTGCTGTGCTCCTTGTCGATGTCCCCTGTCTGTAAATTTTTGACCTCCTCCGCGTTGCCGTGGTCTGCGGTCAACAACACAACCCCTCCCTGTTCAAGCGTTGCATCCACCACACGCCCCACACACACATCCGTCGCTTCCACCGCCTTCACCGTCGCCTCAAAATTTCCCGTGTGCGCCACCATGTCGGGGTTCGCATAGTTGGCAATCACGACATCATGCGCCTTTGCTTTCACGTCCTTCACGATTGCATCTGTGACTTCGACCGCACTCATGGACGGCGTCTCATCGTAGGACGCAACTTTTGGCGACGGGATCATTACGCGTTCCTCCCCGGGAAACGGATCTTCCCTTGTTCCATTAAAAAAGAAGGTGACGTGCGCGTATTTTTCCGTCTCCGCCACATGGAGTTGCGTGAGGCCTGCGTTTGAAATCACCTCGGAAAGCCCTTTCGAGATCACCTCGGGCGGAAACGCCACGTCGACCGGCAACCCCGCCTCATACTCCATCATCGTCACAAAGTGCAGATCATGAATGTACTCGCGCTCAAAGCCGTCGAATGTCGGCAGAACGAATGCCTGCGTCAGCAGACGCGCACGATCGGGGCGAAAGTTAAAAAAGATGACCGCATCGCCTTGTTTCACCATTCCAGACGGCGCGCCATTCTGGGTAACAACTGTGGGCACAAATTGTTCATCAAACACTTCTTTCGCATAACTCTCCTTGATTGCCGCAAGCGGCTGATCCGTCGCAGGACCTTTGCCCTCAACAATGGCCTCGTATGCTTTTGCGATGCGGTCCCATTTTTTGTCACGATCCATCGCGTAGAAACGTCCGCTCATCGTCGCGAGCCGTCCCACCTTCAGCTCATCCATTTTTTGGAGAAGCTCCTCGATAAATCCATACCCCGCGTTGTAGAGCGTATCGCGCCCGTCCAAAATAGCGTGCACCGCAACATCCTCAACGCCATGACGCGACGCCAATTCGAGAAGCGCATAGGCATGACTATTCAGCGAATGCACTTTTCCTTCCGAAACAAGCCCCAGAAGATGCAGCGTCCCCCCGTTTTCTTTGACGTGTTGGAACGCACTCACAAACGCCGGGTTTTCGAAAAAGGGTTCGCCGGCGTCAATGGCACGGTTGATGCGCGGCAATGACTGGTAGTAGACGCGCCCGGCGCCGATGGTGAGATGGCCGACTTCGGAATTGCCCATTTCCCCCCAACTCAACCCAACCGCTTCACCGGATGCGCGCAATGTCATGGACGGATACGTTGCGAGCAATTGATCCAACACGGGCGTTGCGGCGGCCACAACGGCGTTTCCCGAATCCGGCGGCGCAATGCCAAACCCATCCAAGACAAGTAGCACGAGCGGCGTTGGACGTTGCGCACTTCTTTCCATATCACTTCTTCGCGTTGATTTCCTCTTCGATCTCCATAAGCCGGTTGTACTTGACAAGCCGTTCGGAGCGAGACGGCGCGCCTGTTTTTATAAACTCGGCATTTACGGCAACGGCCAAGTCCGCAATCGTCGTGTCTGTCGTCTCACCGGAGCGGTGTGAAATGGCAACGGCGTATTTGTTGCGCTGTGCGAGGCAAATGGCGTCCACCGTTTCCGAGAGCGACCCGATTTGATTTGGCTTGATAAGAATCGCGTTGGCGACTCCTTCTTCGATGCCGCGCGCGAGACGCGACACATTCGTCACAAACAAGTCATCGCCGATCAAGTACACTTTTTTGCCAAGACGTTTTGTGTGCTGTGCCCACTTCTCCCATTTGTCCTCCTGCAATCCGTCTTCGATCGACAAAAACGGATAGCGATCCACCCAATCCTCCAATAATTCCATCATCTCGTCGTCCGTCATTTTACGCCGGTCTGTCTTCATGATGTAGCGATCGCGTTTTGCATCGTAGAATTCGTTTGCCGCAACATCGAGCCCGAGCCGCACGTGTTTGCCCGGCGTGTAGCCCGCCTTTTTGATCGCCTTCATTAGATATTCGAGCGCGTCTTCCGTTTTGCCAAGATTGGGTGCGTAACCGCCCTCGTTGCCAACATCCGTGTCGAGTCCATCGGCGTGGAGCAACTCACCAAGCGCGTGAAAAATTTCTGATCCCGCCCGTACGCGCTCGCGAAACGAACGGATGCCAACCGGCGCCACAATAAATTCCTGAATATCGAGATTCGTATCCGCGTGCGATCCGCCATTCAACACGTTCATGAGCGGGACGGGCATCTTCCATGTTTCCTCAAGAATATCGAACGTCCAGCGCAGATACGCGTACAGAGGCATGCGCTTCGACCGTGCCGCGGCATGTGCACAGGCAAGCGACACGCCCAAAATCGCGTTGGCGCCAAGACGATGTTTGTCCACTGTGCCGTCCACTTCCACCATGCGTGCGTCAATATCTCGCTGATGCGCGATGGGCATGCGGCGCAAGGCCTTTTGCAATACCGTGTTCACGTTGCGGCATGCTTTGCGCACGCCAAGTCCGCGATACCGCGTCGCATCGCCGTCGCGCAATTCGTGCGCTTCGTGCGAACCGGTCGAGGCGCCGGAAGGCACGCTCGCCGTTCCCAAAACACCATTCGACGTCAACACTGAAACAGAAACGGTCGGATTACCGCGCGAGTCCAGAATTTCATGCGCGTGAAGCACATCGATTTTGTCCAACATACGTGTGAAATGTTATGTGCGCTTTAGTACATCAAGCGCGGGAAGCGAAGCGCCACCCACATATTTTAACATCGCGCCCCCGCCCGACGAAACATAATCAAAGAAATCCTGCAATTGAAGCGCATAGACCACGTCAAGCGTGTTGCCGCCGCCCACAACGCCATACGCCGCGCCCCTTGCTCTGCGCGCCACAAGATGCGCCACGGCATCTGACCCCACGCGCGAAATAGGATCCTCCACAATCCCAACGGGGCCATTCCAAAGCAAGAGCGTCGCCCGCTCAATCGCACGCTTCATCTGTTCGAGGGTTTTGGGACCAATGTCCACGACCGTTTCGTCGTCGTGGATGTCTTGCGGGAGTGCGGCGCGCGCCACGTGTGCCGCATTGATGACAATGACGTCCTCGGGCAACGAAAGCGCAGGAGATAAAAGGAGTGATGCTGCAAGCGGCAACTCCGCCTCATCGAAGAGGGATTTTCCTACCTCCATTCCTTGCGCGCGATAGCACGTGACGGCAATCGCTCC
>CAZDJC010000013.1:6608-11047 GCA_964505655.1 uncultured Gammaproteobacteria bacterium | reverse complement strand
GTGCCCGTGGGCGCCAAGACGCTGATTTGCGCGTTACGCAGTCCAGTGCGTGACGTCATCGCGACAACGTCATCCCACGCTTGTGCGGCCGCTTGCCACAAGTCTTCCGGCACGCCTGTCTTTGGCGTGGCGTAGGAGGCATCACGGTGCATGTTCATGACTTCAATACACGACGTCCGATTGCGTTCGAACCCCGCAAACGGGCCGATTTTTTCCGCAATACGCGCACTTTGACGGTACGTCCATCCCGACATAAGGGACGTGATAGCCCCTGCCAAGTGGCGCCCTTCGTCCGAGTCGTATGGAAGTCCGCGGCTCATCAGAAGTGATCCGAGGTTGGCGTATCCAATACCAAGCGGTCGGTAGTCGAGACTGTTTTGTTCGATCGCCGGCGTTGGATAACTTGAGTTGCCCACGAGAATTTCCATCGCGGTAATCATAATGCCGCATGCATGCTTGAATGATTCGACGTCAAACTGTTCATGGTGTTCACCGCGTCGAAACTTCATGAGGTTCAAGCTCGACAAATTGCATGCCGTGTCATCCAAAAACATATATTCGGAACACGGGTTGCTGGCGTTGATGGGCCCCGTTGCTTTGCTTGTGTGCCACCGGTTGACCGTTGTGTCGTACTGAATACCCGGGTCTCCGCACCACCACGCGGACTCCGCCATCGCGCGCATGAGTTCCCGCGCGGCATACGTCTTTGACACATGCCCCGAGATTCGCTCGATCGTGTCCCATGTACCGCCCTCTTGCGCGCGCTGCATAAACGCATCCGTCACGCGCACGGAGTTGTTGGCATTTTGGAAAAAGATGGATTTGTACGCCTCGCCCGTGAACGACCCGTCATATCCCGCTTCAATAAGCGCCCACGCCTTCTTTTCTTCCTTCACTTTGCATTGGATAAACTCCATGACGTCGGGGTGATCGATGTTCAAAATCACCATTTTGGCCGCGCGGCGCGTTTTGCCGCCCGATTGCACGATGCCCGCAAACGCATCCCATCCGCGCATAAAACTCACCACGCCCGAGGAACGTCCATTTGAGTTGGCGAGGTATTCGCTCGATGCGCGCAGTTTGGACAAGTTCGATCCGGTGCCCGACCCATACTTAAAGAGCATGGCCTCCGTGGTTGCGAGATTCATGATCGAACGCATGTCGTCCTCCACAGAGTTGATGAAGCACGCCGAGCACTGCGGATGCGGATTCACACCCACGTTAAACCACACGGGGCTGTTGAACGCCGCCATTTGGTTAATCAAGATATGCGTGAGTTCCGCCTGAAATGTGTCCGCGTCCTCCACGCTCGCAAAATAGCCATCCTTGCGTCCCCAGTCAGCCATCGTGTCTGCTACACGACCAATGAGTTGGCGCGCGCTCCATTCGCGTTCCGGATTTCCAATTTTCCCTTTGAAGTATTTGGAGACGACAATGTTTGTTGCCGTTTGCGACCAAAATGACGGAACCTCAACATCTTTTTGCTCAAAAATGATGTCTCCATTCTCACTCTTGATGGATGCCGTGCGTCGCTCCCATGTGAGGCGCTCAAACGGATGCACGCCGGGTGTGGTGTAATAGCGCGCAACCGTGATACCGCGACCGTATGTGGCGTCTGTCTTGTGCGCGGGATTGAGCTTTTGCTTGTAGCCGATAAACTTGCGTGCGACAAATGCCAGGTTGTTGTCGATGAGTGTGGCGGTGATAACTTCACGAATATCGTCCGTTGTCGGAACCACCGTGCCGTCGTATGTTTTATTGAGACGCGTCACGACGTGCCCCGTGATGCGATGCGCACGCGCAAATTCGTTCGCCTTCACGCCGGATTCTTCCAAAGATCGTGCGATAGACCGCTCAAGTTTTTCTTGAGAAAAAGGTTGTGTTTGACCGGAGCGCTTTTTGACTTGGCTCACGGTCGTCATAAATTGCCAAACAGCATCAAGGGACGCGTCGTGTACTTCGGTGCGTGTCTCCGTGCTCGTATATGGGTGCGTGGACATAGGCGAGTTCTTTTGTTTTTGAATGAGTGGTTGAAAACGTTGATGATGGGATGCCCTTTTCTTTTTGCTTCGCCCGTGACGAAGCAATGAGTGGGGCAAAAAATCAGCATTTCCGTTGTGGCGTTGCGTGACGCCACATGAGGTCAAATGCTGATTCTACACCACAGGGAAGAGCAGAGTATACCCGGTAGTACAACCTCTGCCTACCTCAAGAAACACGGCTATTCAACAACACTTCACTTTGTTTAGAAACGGTGGTAATGCTTGTTCGAGTGTTGTACTACCGGGTGTAACAGATGCCTCTGCCATGCCCTCATTCGGGATGAAACACTACATCTTGTGCTCCCAGGGCACAGGATACCACAACTGGTAGTATACACACACGCTCGCTCAGTGTCGTATAACGCCAAAGATGTGGATAAGTCGCCCGACGGACGTCCTAGATCGGCAACGTCAGGTTCATCGCGCGCGCCGGCTCTTTGGAGGTCACGTCAATTGGAATTTCTAGAACCTTTTGAGATCGGTCCATCCATCGAACAAAACCGTGCGCTTTGGCAAACTCATACACATCACGCGTCACCTTCACGTCCATGAGGCAGTAGTCCGCGAGCTCTTTGATGCGTCCCTCCTTCCAAAACAGGATGGCCTGAAGCCCATCACCCGTCTTCCCCATGCCGATTGTCGCCTTGGCGACATCATCGAGCTTCACGCGAAATCCAAGCGACGCTGTTATTTTTTCGAGAATATCCAGTTGCGGAATTTGATTCACGTCTCCCGGGTAGTAATTATTGATAACTGGGTTATCAAACCCCTTCTGGTTATAGCCGATCACGCGCTCGGCGCGCTCGAGACGCGGCCATAACTGCGAAAGCTGATGTTCCAAAAAATACTCAAACGTATCCGTTTCATAAAAATACACTCCAATCAAGGAGATTTTGAGCTTGTCGTGCACATAGCCGCCAACATCGGCAAACGAGTTTTGGGTTTCAATGTCGAGAACGATTTCGGAAGACATACGTGGGCGGATTATAGCACAGGCTCACACGATCGGATCATAGCGATAGATCGTCGTCTTCCCGCAGATGCGCGTGGAAGACGGCGCTCTCCCTGGGATGACAAATGCGTTTGAAATGATCCGTGCGTGCGTACACGCTTTTGCAAGCCGTGCCGCGATCTTTGCGGTTGCCTTTGGAAGAAGATAGAGAAATGCTACATCACATGGCGGCAAATCAACCACAAAGATGTTAGCCCGAATAAAACGCGTGCGATCGGACACACCTTCAAACCGCGCCCGCATCCCTGCCATCAAAACAAGCAACGGATTCAGTTCCACTCCAATCGCATGTACGTCATACTGACGCGCCGCATAGACAACGACGGCCCCATTGCCGCATCCAAAATCCACCACACGATCCCCTTTTTTAAGCTCTGCCAACTCGCACATGGCAGAAATAACCTCGGCACGAGACGCGACAAATGGCGCCCCCGAACATATCGTCGCGGCCAAAAACAAGGCACACACAAGAGCAAGCACCAACAAAAAAAGAACAGCCGCGAGCGCTCCCGCAAGCACCTCGATCATAGGTTTTGCAAAACCTCGGACGCCGCCGCATGTACGGCCTCGCAATAGGTTGGATAGGCGTGAATCATTTCAGCCAATTCTTCTACTTTGAGTTTTGCGTAGACTGCGAGCGCTATTTCGTGAATGACCTCGCCCGCGCGCTCACCCACAACGGCCCCCCCGAGCACGCGATGCGTTTTTTTGTCCGCGACAAGCTTTACAAGCCCCGTACGGTGACCATCAATATAGGCGCGCCCGAGCGCCCCGATTTGAAACACGCCTACAACCACGGCACCAACGTTCTCTTTTGCCTGCCTTTCTGTCATGCCAACACCCGCGGCCTCGGGTTCCACGAACGTCACATGCGGTACAACACGCTCGTCGTATCGTTTCGGTTTCTTCGCAAACGCGTTAAATCCCGCAATCCCTCCTTCATAGTGCGCAACGTGCGTAAATAACAGTCCTCCATGGACATCCCCCGCCGCCCAAATATGTTTTTGCGATGTGCGCAGTTCCCCGTTCACGACAACCGTGCCAAACC
Source organism: uncultured Gammaproteobacteria bacterium (assembly GCA_964505655.1). Classification (GTDB taxonomy): domain Bacteria; phylum Patescibacteriota; class Patescibacteriia; order UBA9934; family UBA11717; genus 2-02-FULL-53-10. Next base: position 6,945 of record CAZDJC010000013.1, on the reverse strand, counting down.
GATCAAGCGTCACGCCCGCCGCCTGGCACCCCAACCCTCCTGTATTGGGTGATTTTCCCGTCGCAAGCAAAAGATGCGACGCGCTCAACAGTTTCAGTTCTCTGCCGACACGCGCAGTCAACTCAACGCCAGACACAGCTTTTCCCACACGAACAACTTCGGCAGAGAGTATCACCTGCACTCCGCGCGCCTCCAGTTGTTCCTTCACGATTGTCCCAATTTCTGGCTCATCATGCTCAAGTAACTGCTCCCCATTTGCCAAAAGCGTTGTTGCAATGCCCAATGCAGAAAAGATTGTCGCCATTTCGCATCCAACGGGACCACCGCCCAACACAAG
>CAZDJC010000013.1:0-6508 GCA_964505655.1 uncultured Gammaproteobacteria bacterium | reverse complement strand
TCCACAATGCGCTTGCGTCTATTCATGACGCGAGAAAAATCAAGGGAAATATCTGATGCCTCTATACCTAAATCCGAAAACGCGCGTGTTCCAAGATAGGCCTTTGCGCTTCGCAAAAGTGCTTTTGTGGGAACGCACGCCCAATGCGGGCACTCGCCACCTAATTTTTCCGATTCAACAATGCCAATTTTGCGCCCCGTACCGCGCGCCGCCTCCGCCGCCGAAAATCCGGCTGACCCCGAACCGATGACAAGGAGATCAAAGTCAAATTTCATACAGACAGTATACCTCACGTCATGCCGTGGTCCTTCTTCCAGGCATTTACGATGTCGCGCGTGCCATGCCCCAAGAACCGCAGAAAATCGTGTTCGATCGCATTTCCTTTGGCAATCATGCCGTAGATGTCGCCGCTTGGACGCACCGTGCGCTCCATTGTGCGGCGATCAACCGCTACCAGTCCGAACTTTGGCGCGTATCCTTTTGCCCATTCAAAGTTATCAAGTAGCGACCAATGAAAATATCCGCGCACGTCCACTCCCGCTTGAATCGCGTGGTGGAGCTGAAGCAAATAACCAATGAGCGCACGCAAACGCTTGTCGTCGTTGTCCGTTGCAAGTCCGTTTTCCGTAATGTATATGGGTTTCTTGTAATGGAGACCGATGTCTACGCACACGTCAAAGATCCCGTGCGGGAACAGTTCCCACCCGATGTCAGACGATTCGAAGTCCACGCGTTTATGTTCTTGTGTATCGCTTGGCAACATAGAGCGCCGCAAAAACTTCAGAACACTCTTCAGGCGAAAATGAAAGTAATAGTTCAACCCAAGAAAATCGTGCGTGCGGATTCCCGAGAGCGTGTAAAAGATATGGTTGGTGATGCGATCAAGGACAGCAACCGTTATCTGGTCCAAAAATGAATGCTTTTGATAGACGTGAAATGATGAAACGTTGTGTGCGATCCCAACGTGCGCCGCCATCGTGCGCCGTTTTTGCGCGCGGTGAATCAGACGATACGCTTTTTTGTGAGCGCGCGTCATAGACCACAGCACACGCACGAGTTTTGTGTAACTGCGCTTTGCAGGAGGCCATTCGGCGACCAAATACCCTTGCATCGCATAGACGAGCGGCTCATTAATGGTCACCCATAAATCAACCCATGCGCCTAGTTCCTCGCATACTTTTTCAACGAACCGCGTAAATCGGACGACAGCAAAATGCGTTTCCCAGCCGCCCCTTTCAGAAAGCCATTGAGGATTTGTAAAGTGATGCAGTGTCAACATGACCGTCATGTTGCGCTTTTTAAGGTCCTTGAGCATCTCGCGGTAGTGTGCAAATGCCGCCTCATCCCATGTATCCATGGTGGGCTCAAGCCGGCTCCATTCTACCGACAGACGATACGCATTGTTGTGCAGACGCCCTTGCGCAATCTCAAAATCTTGTTTGTAACGCTCAAAGTGCTCGACGCCGCGCCCCGCTTTTGTTTGATCCGCAATGTGCCCCGCCGCTTCTTCAAACGAAACCCAATCCGCGTGAACATTGCCGCCTTCGACTTGATACGCGCTCGTTGCCGTTCCCCACAAAAATCCAGGGGGAAACATGCGCGGCTCGTAATGATGTGGCTCGCCGTTTTGTGTCATGGGTTTGACTGATTGAACCATCTACGCGCTGCGTTTAAGACGCTTGGCTCCTCATGTTCATTCAAATAGTACCACCACTCGACGCCCCACAAAGAAACTTCCGGCATGCCGATGCGCTCCACATACCGCATGTGCTCGTCGAGCGTTGCGGCATTAAACAGTGCGAGTTGCTCTTCGATGGAGTACGTGTAGATGTCGCGCGCAAACCACGGCTCTGCCTGCAGCTCTGAAACAACTACACGATTGCCGGCAAACCACGCCGCCTTCAAACGATACGTCCACGGAGGAATTGGGTATGTCCGATACCCAAAAAACGGCGTATAGGTTGTGCGATAGACACTTGTGCCCACGATGTCCGCCCTTCGTGCCGCGCGAATCCATAATGACTGCTCGCCACTTGCGCCCATTTGCGTGGGCGTCGGAGTGTCCAAAAGAGCGTACTCTCGGTCAATAAACCGTGAGGACAATCGTTCGCACTCTCCAAAAAGGGAGAAATACGGCTCGTTCTCAATTTGCCAGCGCCACAGAGACGGATGGTCTTTGTACCGTGCAATGACGTGTTGCAAGAATTCGATGAGCGCGTCGTCGCGCTCTCTAGGCGAAACGTTGATATAGGGATTGGCCGTGTGACATTCGGGCCAACGCGGCACTTTGCGGCCAATCGCAAGAATGACGGGCGTATGTGACGCGCGCGCTCTCTCCATGAGCTCATCGAGTTCTGCAAAATCGTACGTCCCTTTTTGTGTTTCGATGCGCTGCCAGTACACGGGGATGCGAACAAATGCTGGACGCAAATCCCCCAAAATACGTTCAAACGTGACGACAGGATCAAGTCCCAAATATTGCGCGTACGTCACAGAGTACGTCACCCCCAAATCCAATGCTTCGGTTGCAAGTGGTTGAAACGGGGAGCGAGCAAGCGTGCCCACAATAAACAAAACGCCCGCCGCGATCACGACTCCCCAGGCAACCACTCCCCTCCTGTCCATAGATACCGCTTAGAGCTCTTCCTTTTTTTCGCGTGTGAAGGCAACCCACCCTTCCACCATGGCAATGGCGAGCTTAAACGGCGCCTCCACGATAAAGTCGAGGAAGAAAATAAAAACATTGACTTTGGGCGATTGAAGCGAGATCCACCGTCCCACACGCACCACAGGCAACAAGAAGAAGTCAAAGAGCGTTCCGATGACGCCTCCCTGCCGTGTGACAACCAACAATTCTTGAACCGACTGGCGAATTTTGATAGCAAAGAACGTGACGAGCGAGAAGAAGAAAAGACAGATTACCGTTGAGAGTACGTTGAAATGCATAGCGCTCGTGAGGAACCACGCGATCACACCATAACTCACGACAAACGTCAGCGTATAAAAAAACGTAAACAACTGGCCGAGAAGCCCTTGTGTCCACGGCCGCTTAATCTTGAAGGTAAGCTCGAGGCCGGCCGTTTTTGTTTCATCGTGCACGACGCTTCGCACGAGTTCGATCACACGTTTCGTATTTTTTTCGCCGGGAACGCGCGCACTCGTTCCGATGATGGCCAAAAAGAGTGGGTGGAACGAGATGTTGATGGCAAGCGGCAACCAGTCAATTCCCCCAAGAACATACACGTCATACGGCAATTCCAAAAGAAGCGCTAACACCATTTTCGTCAAAAACAGAAACAAAACGGCCCGTCCCACAACGCGGTACAGTTTTGTGCGAAATGTCCTATAGCGTTTCGACACAGCGCCTTCAATCGCGCGCTTGAGCGTTTCGTCATGTATCACCATTTCTTCAAACTGTTTCGGTTTTTCCTGCGCCACGTCTCCGATGGACCAAAACACGAGCGCGTACCGACGCATGAGACGATACAGTTGATCGGCGTATGGGTGTCTTATATGTCGCTCGATCGTTTGGATGATCGTCGGGAGTTGTTCTTCGACATCGTGCAGTGTCTTCTCTGTCGGCTTGCTCCACTTGGGCACATAGATTGTCAATACACGATACCGGAGTGTTGCAAGGTTTGATTTGAGGAGTGCGCGGTGAATGGCAATGTACGTCAGCATATTGCGCTCCTCTTTGGAGAGTTCACTGCCCGCGTCCCACGTGATCGACTCATGCACGGCATCAAACATCATGGTCGCAAGCGTTTCGGCGGCGCGCGGCGGCTCGATGGTGTACTCGATTTCCGTGGACATGACGTCCAAAAGCCAGTCATGCCATTCCGCGTGGTCCGCAACAAAACGGAAAAGGCCGTCATACTTTTCGATGACGGCGTTCACATCCTTGATTTTTTGCACGGGAACTTCTTTGTTTGGAAGATACTTCGCCCAGATCAGTTCCGTGAGGAGCGCTTCCCCACGCGAATCCGCAGCGTCCTCAGTGTCCGTGACACGCCGTCGCGCCATAATGCGCCTGACCGCATTGCGCCTCAAGAGGTGCTCCTCTTCGTACTCAACCGCATTGCGCACGCGCTCATAGACGCCGCCTGCCGTGCGGCTCGTTTTGCTCACAGTAATTTTTTCGCCAGGAACATCCCATCCCCGTCCCTTGATAAGGACACGCGAAAGAGCGCTGACATGCTTATTCATAGATTGTGACATCGTATCGCATTGGGAGTGCTTTTTCAAGTGCAAAACGCAAACGGAGCCCTGTGCGGGCTCCGTTTTTTTCTTGACAACTTATCGTTTTCGTCCAACGTCTTGATAGTTGTAGAGCACATCTTCAAGCGCATTGATCGCCACTCCAACTCCCATCGAGAGATCGCCCGAAAGGGCCGGCCGCTCAAATCGCGTCTGAATGTGGTTTGCACGTACCGCGTCTTCGTTGCCAAACATGCGTCGTGTTCCGTCTTCCGCGAGGTAGTGCGCATTTCCGAGACTGTCGCGCACGACCATGCCTTTTGGATGTGCTGTCTTGTCCGCGATCGGATCACCGACTTTGTAGTTTGTGAACTGTGTCGGCTCAACGTCCACAATGCGCTGGTTCCATCGGTCTCCGTAGAGTTCAAGCGCAATTTCTTCGCTCTGCACCCATCGGATAACCCCACCCGGTTCAACGGCATACGTCTTTGGATCAGACTGAATCTTGATCATCCATGTTCCTGGGCGTACCCGGACCGCGGCGCCCAACGGAATGCTTGCCATCTTGGCCAAGGACACCGTTTCAACGCCACTGAAGTCCTGGAACCATGTGAAGTACGCCGCTTCGTTGGCAAAGCTGTGACGCTTACCATCACCACCCACAAAGTAGACTGCAGGAAGATCGGCGAGCTTGATAAGGCCTCCAACACTCACATCTTCTGGAAGTGATGCTTTCACAGATTCCTTTGATGGATAGAGTTCAGACACAGGATCGCTGACTGACACGTCCTGCACTGTCACCACCGGAACTGACTGATTAGCAACAATCTTGAATGCGTCTGTCGTATTTGAGCTCAAGACCTCGCCACCGTTTCGAACGTCAACGCGCACGCGTGCCTTATCCGTGTCGACGTTTGGTGTTGCCCAGAGATAATCCACATTGGATTTTTGCGCCGAAGCAAGAAGTTTGAACGTCGCGCCATCGTCGTAGGACACATAGATGTCCACATCGGTCGAGTTACCGCCCGTTGTCCAATGAATTGTGTTGTTCTCTCCGCCCGTGACCTTGAAGTCGTCTCCACCGGGATTACTCACAATAACTGTTGTCTTGGTAACACTCACGCCGGCTCCTCCGCCTGAACCACCAGCCGAAGCAGAGCTACCAGCCGTTGGCGACGCGCTTGACGCGCTTGACTTTGCCGATTCCGTACCCCCCGTGTCGGCCGCCGTCACTTTATAGAAGTACGTGGTTCCGATCGTACCTGTTGTGTCTGTGTATGATGTTCCCGTGATGTCCGATGAGTTCAACTGTGTTGTGAATGAACCCGTCGAGCTTGTATCTCGATACACCTCGTATCCGAGAAGGTCAGAAAGCGCAGAACTATCCGAGTTTGTCGTGACCGCATTCCATGTGACGATAACTTGATTCTTTCCGCCGGACGCAGACACACCCGTGGGTGCCGCTGGTGCAACGCCGTCCGCCGGCGCCGTAACCGCGAACACGGTAAAGTGATCTACAGCTGTTTTGAACTCAACCTCTGCAACGTTTGAGAGCGTTGAAGTGGGACTCGCTACGTTGTTCCCACTTGAATCGAGGTATCGAATGGTCGTTGATTCCGGTACCCATGTGCCTGCCGTCGAGAAGTATCCCATCGTCAGCCGTTCGACTTCTGCCAATGTGTCTACACCCTCTGCCGTAAGTTCGGCAACCGACAACTGTTGCGCAATCGTCACGTTGTCGCCGAAGTCCGATGTCAGAAGTGTACCTCCCGCATCTGTGGCCGTAATCTCAATCGCTTTATCAATCACGGTTGTTGTCTGCGTATCCACCACATTGTTTGTCTGCTGGACTTCCACGGATCCTGTGTTGGAGGACGTGCTCAACGCGTTTCCTGGAATGCTCACGACTGCATCTGATGCCGTGTCCGTCACCACACCACCGGTTGAAGGTGTAACTGATTGAAGGACCGCTTCATTGTTTGAGACCGCTGTCGTGAATTGAATATCTTTGCTCGTGGCGTTTGCGCCGGCAATTTCAACATCAGCCGTGAGTGCTTTTGCCGCAAATCCTTCTCCCACGGCCGACACCTGCCACGATCCATCGTCAACCGGCAAGGTGTATTCGCCATTTGCATCTGCCTGAACAATGACCACACCACCTCCATACTTCTCGGCCACCACCGTAGCGTACGGAACGTCATTTCCTGACGTGTCCGAAATCGTTCCTGTAATTGTTTGTGCCGCAGAGTCCGCCGACAAGTTTTCCGTCGTGGCGCTAGACACAGTCACGATTTGCGGGTCGACCACATAG
>CAZDJC010000012.1:0-11255 GCA_964505655.1 uncultured Gammaproteobacteria bacterium | reverse complement strand
ACGACTTCACGAGATCGTGGGAGTTTTTCTGACATATTTAGCTCGTTAATTGTCGGTAGACACGATAGTCCGTAACAAAGAGCAGGGGATTTAGGAAGACCAGCAGAACGACGTTTGTGAGGGGAAGAAGAATCCACTCAATGCGCACGCTCAACAGCGGATCATCTGTGGGGAGTGTCGCAAGAAGGATCACGCGCAACACGATGAGCAATAGATATTGCGCCAAAAAGAAGACGATGAAGTACAGCGCTTTGGGGATGATGAGTCGCCATGCGACCGGCCAAAAGTTTTTGTGGACGCGAACGGCGCTGTGATGCACGGCTTGCCATCCGCGTTTTCCTTCGAGCACAAATTCAAAGAACACGAATGCGAGGTGGATCAACAGCGCGAGCGGAATTACAAAAAGGGCAAGCCCGAGTAACAGGAGAACGAGCGAGATACCATAGGGCAAGATGCCTCCCAACACATTTGTGACAAGGAACATCACGCCCAAAGGAATCGCGGCGCCCACGATGTATGTGACGCCGGTCAAAATACGAACCCAGATCTGCGGGAAAAAGTTTTTCCATGCTTCGCGGCTCACGGATCGCATACCCACGCGGTTTCCTTGTGCACGCGTATCAATGGCGCGAATAAGGGCGTGCACCGACCAAATACTGATAACGGGAAGCAAAATGAGGGCATTCAGTAAAAACAAGATTACGCCAACAACTTCGCTATTTGTGAGGTCGCGATCAAGCGCCTGGCCGCCAATTGGGTAAAACGCAACGGCCACGATGTGGACGGCCACAAACACAAGGAGCCATCCGGTGATGCGCAAAAAGTCCCCAAGGGATTTGCGATAATCTTCCCATGACGCGTCAATAAGCGCGCCGATGCCCATCCATTTCATACAGTGAGTTTTTGTTTTTCAGATTGTACAGATGTCGTGAGTGATACGTGTGGTTTGATGTAGCGCCAGATTTCTTCGTGGATTTCTTCTCGAGTGCGCAAGGTTCCATTGGGCGCACAGTCGATCAGATGGAAGTGTGGGAACATGCTTGCGATCTCGCGGTACGTTTCCTCGGACGCTTTGAGATGCGCCATATCTTGCTCGTGAATGTCTCCCTGCACTTTTGTTTTTTCGCTCGCGCCTTGCCGTGCGAGTCCAAAGCTTATTTCGGCTGGCATGGTGAGCACGATCGTCTGCGTTGGCCGCGGCAGTTTCATGATGCCAAACTCCAGCTCATCTTCCCACGCAAGATATCGCTGGCGCTTTGCGCGGTCGGTGAACTTGGATCCTTGATGCCCCATGTTTGATGAGACAAACCGATCCGCGATCACGACGCTTCCTTCCGCAAGCCATTGCTTGATGCGAAACGATCCGTCAAAGCGATCCACGGCAAACAAGATGCTCGCCGCCTCCGGCGACACCTCGTTTGTCTGCCCGTAGGTGCCGCGCAAATACTCCTGCAACGCTCCCGATGACGGCTTGTCATATTGCGGAAACGAAATCGTCTGGACAGGAATATCTTCAGATGCAAGCCGTGACACGAGCAGTCGTGTCTGCGTGGCTTTTCCTGTGCCGTCCACTCCGTCAATCACAAAAAACCGCTCCCTCCCTCCTTGATTGATCGGATTCGAATGCGTCATCTTCAACAATGATAGCACGAACAAGCCGCTATGAGGACACAAAGTTTTTCCACATCTGACTTGCGACTGGTTTGATGTCGCCTACGTATTTGCTTCCGTGATCTTTGGAATAGCTTCGATCGCAGGGGGAGGAAATTCTTTCAAAGGCAATTTGCGCGATTGGCATTTTGTAGTAGAGCAAAATCGGCATGTTGGCGACGTTGCATAACTCGAGCGTCATCTTGAGCGAATTGCCCGGATCCAAAAATCCAGCGGTGACGTGAATCAACAGGCCCATACGTCCTACGGAACTTTTTCCCTCAAGACGGCCAACGTGCTGCGCAGACACACCCGTCGTCTCAAAAATCATGCCGAGCGCAAATTCGCCCGGATGCAACACGAACGGCTCGTCGTCGTTAATTGACACTTCCTTCATCATCGTGTCGATACGCTTTTTGGGATCGATGACGAAGTTCTTGTTCGTGTCGTAAATCAGGAAATGACGGTCGAGATGCAAGTCGATCGACGCGGGCTGGAGCATGGATTCGTGATATGGATTCACGGTGATTTCACCGTTAGCCATGGCAATCTTCATGTCGTGGTCGGAGAGGATCATACAAGTGTTGCTATGTGTAGGGGCATCTTATCACTTTCCCCGATATGTCTCTGTGGATAACAAAAAACAGAGCATAGAAGCTCTGCTTTTGATCTCTGGTTTACGCGACGTTGAGAGGGATCCCGGGTCCCATGGATGTCGTGAGCGTTGCGTTCTTGATGTAAATCCCTTTTGAGGATGCTGGCTTATGGCGTTTAATGGACTCGAGAATCGTGACAAGATTTTCCTGAACTTTTTGGGCGCCGAAGCTCACTTTCCCGATCACGACGTGGACGTTGGATGTGTTGTCGTTTTTGTACGCGATCTTTCCGCCTTTTTGATCCTGAATCATTTTTTCAACGTTCGTGCCGACCGTGTCTGTTTTTGGGTTTGGCATGAGGCCTTTTGGCCCCAAAATCTGCGCGATCTTTGCGAGTTTCGGCATCATGGACGGTGTTGCAACCGCGACATCAAAATCGATGGCCTTCGTTTGCGCGATTTTTTCGATTTCTTGTTCGCCGCACACCATATCTGCACCTGCTGCTTTTGCGGCCGATTCGTGCTCAGCGCCGACAAACGCCGCCACACGCTTCGTTTTTCCTGTGCCATGCGGAAGGGTAACGGTTGCGCGTACTTGCTGATCGCCTTTTTTTGGATCAATGCCAAGCCGCACATGCAACTCAACACTTGCGTCGAATTTCACGTTTGAGGTTTGTACTGCAAGCGCCGCCGCTTCTTCGGGAAGATAGCTGCGTCCTTTTTCAATTTGCACCTGCAAAGTTTTCATGCGTTTCGATGTGCTCATAGTTCGTGGTCGTGGCGCCCGCAGTCGCGGGCTCCCACAAATGATTATGATTATTTGGCAACTTTTACTCCCATTTGGCGTGCCGTGCCCGCGATGATCTTCATGGCTTGTTCTACGTCTTGTGTGTTGAGGTCTGCCATTTTTTTCTCTGCGATCGTGCGCAGCTGATCTTTTGAAAGCGTGCCGACCGTTTCGAGCAACGGGTTCTTGGCGCCTTTCTGAATGTTGAGCGCCTTCAAGATGAGTGAGGAAGCGGGCGGCGTCTTCATGATGAAGCTAAACGTCCGGTCTGCATACACACTGATGACAACAGGCACGATGTCGCCGCGCCGATCTTGAGACGCTGCGTTGAACTTGGCACAAAAGTCCTGGATGTTCAATCCGTGCTGTCCAAGCGCAGGACCTACCGGAGGGGCCGGGTTTGCGGCGCCTGCCTGAATCTGCAGCTTAATCTGCGTAACAATCTTTTTCTCTGCCATAGCTGTTGTTATTTATAGAAGATGCCTTTTTCGGCCACTTCTGCTATGAGTTATGTGTGCACCTTATACCTTATGAATCTGGAGAAAGTCAAGCTCGACGGGGGTTTCGCGCCCGAACATGTTTACAAGCACTTTGACTTTTCCGCGCGCCTCATCAATATCGCTTACTTTTCCTTCAAAATTCTTAAACGGGCCGTCGATGATGCGCACGGGGTCGTTTACGGCAACGTCAATCGTAAACTCGGGTTCGTCCACGCCCATGCGCTTCTGGAGCATGGCGATCTCTTCCTCGGACACGGGCGTTGGGGTGAGGCCAGTTCCAATGAACCCCGTGACGTTCGGCGTGTTGCGTACGACGTACCACGAATCGTCTGTCACGATCATCTCCACCAAGACATATCCCGGGAAAATCTTTTCCTCTACGACTTTGCGCTTCCCGTTTTTAATGCGGATCTTTTTTTCTTTTGGCACGAGGACGCTGAAGATCTTGTTTTCCATGTCCATCGTTTCGATGCGCTGACGCAGGTTTTCCGCGACGTTTTCCTCGTATCCCGAGTACGTGTGCACGGCGTACCATCGGCGGCCATATTTTCCTGTTTGCTTTGCCATACTACTGAAGAATCCACGCGAGCAATTTATTGAACCCGTAATCCAGTCCGCCAAAAAGAGCGGCCATGAGGATTGTGATCGCAAGAACGAAGACGCTGTATCGAACCGTGTCCTTTCGGCTTGGCCACGCAATTTTCTTCATCTCTTCCTTCGATGCGCGAAGGTACGTTGTGAGACGCGCGAGGGCGTGCATACGTGATATTTAAAAACCCCCTGCGGGGCTGTGATTTGTGAGTAGCATCCTATCCCAAGGGCGCCGGTTTGTCAAACGGCATTGTGCATAACGATACGTTGACGGTTTTTTGTGGTTGAGGCAGGGTGTAGGAGGAGCGAATGTGGACTTTCTCGCATCGACACCCATGATTCATGCGCGTTCGACGCGCCTTGTTGATCTTCTTCTTGCCAAGTTTGATGGATGGCGCTCGGAACAAAATGCAGTTCATGCAGCCCTTAATACTCTTTTGAACTCGGGACACGTGAGCGCTGTGACAGTTCGCACCCCACGGTTCTCTGGACAAAGCAGTCGTACAGGTGGCATCTCATTTGAAGCGATATGCCAGTGCTTGGGTCATGAGAAGGAAGGGCATGCGATGCGGTTTATCCGCGACGAAGATGTTGTGTGGATTTTGATCGACGAAGATGCGCGCAAAAAAAAGGAGCTTCCAGCTTCGTTTGTGAAACTCTCTGATGAGGCACTTTGGATGATGGTGCGGGAAGTGGAGGTGATGGCACCGTTCAAAAATGAGCTTCATCCTCGGCGTGCAGAACGCCTTCCAATGACCTTGTTTCATCTCGCGAGCGATCTCCGCTTTGAGGAACCGGCTTGGAAAGAAACGCTTATCGCGTCTGTTCGCGCCATGGCGCAGCAGAAGCAATGCGTGTGTACGGTTACCGTGAACGGAGGGCGTGTGGCAACCATCCATGACGGACGGGAAAATTACTTCATGCTTACTCCCGTTTCGTCTACTAGAGATGAATACCCCGATGTGCGCATTGCACAACGCACAGCTGTGAATGGGCGTGATGTAGCATATGGGGAAGTGGTCTTGTGTGGCCACATGGTCAACACGCTGTTGTCGCCCGTGACGCTTCCGGCACTTGATGCCTAATCTTGTTTGTACGCAATCACGCCCTTCTCGGGCGTGAGGTTTTATATGTCCAGGTTTTTGACCGACTTCGCGTGCGTGGAGATGAAGCGTTTGCGTGGCGCAACGTCGGATCCCATAAGAATGTCAAAAATTTCGTCGGCACGCGTGGCGTCTTCGATCGTGACGCGTTTGAGTTTTCGCACGGAAGGGTCCATCGTTGTTTCCCACAGTTGTTCGGGATTCATTTCCCCCAAACCTTTGTAGCGTTGGATGTTGGCTTTGCGGCCGCTTTCTGTAGAGATGATTTCCTCGCCCGTAGCTTCATCGATTGTGATTTTGACAGCTTCGCGTTTCGCGCCTTTGTCTTTTGACTTGGTGAGCTTGGCGACTGCCGCGTCGCGTTCCTCGTCGTTGTACGCGTACTCAACTTCTTTGCCAACTTGCACCTTATACAGTGGCGGTTGCGCGATAAAGATGTGCCCGCGTGTGATGAGTTCCGGGAAGTAGCGGTAAAAGAGCGTGAGGAGGAGGGTCGTGATATGCGAACCGTCCACATCGGCATCCGTCATGATGACAACGCGTCCGTACCGCAGTCGTTCGATGTTGAAGTCGTCGCCGATGCCTGTGCCAAGTCCGATTACGAGAGATTTAATCTCGTTGTTGCCGAGCATTTTGTCGAGACGCGCGCGCTCGACGTTCAGAATTTTTCCGCGTAATGGCAGAATCGCTTGAAACTCGCGGTCGCGTCCTTGTTTGGCTGAACCGCCGGCGGAATCTCCCTCCACCAAAAACAATTCACTACGCTCGCGATCTTTCGATGCGCAGTCGGCGAGTTTTCCGGGAAGCGTCATGCCTTCAAGCGCGCCTTTTCGCAAAATAGTTTCGCGTGCGGCGCGTGCGGCGTTGCGTGCGCGGGAGGCGAGTACGGCTTTCTCCAAAATGCGTTGGCCGTCGCGCGGATGTTCTTCCAAAAAGACCTCCAACCCTTCCGCGAACACGGACTCTGTCGCCGTTCGCGCTTCGGGATTCCCAAGTTTTGCTTTCGTTTGTCCCTCGAATTGTGGCTCGGGCACGCGCAGGGACACAACTGCCGTCAGTCCTTCGCGCACATCGTCTCCTGTCAGATTGCCCTCTTTATCCTTGATAAACCCTTTTGTGCGGCCGTAGTTGTTGAGCACACGCGTCAGTGCGGTGCGGAATCCCACCAAGTGCATGCCGCCCTCGGGGTTCAAAATATTATTCGTGAAGCAAAATACGTTTTCGTGGAATTCTTCGGTGTACTGCAACGCAATTTCGATCTCAATGTTGTCGACCGACTTTTGCACGTGCATGATGGTGTCATGCTTTGGCTTTTTGCCGATGTTGATGTGTCGTACGTAGCTCGACACGCCTCCCTCAAAGTAAAACGCGTATTCACGGATGTGGGATGCATCGCGTTCGTCGATGGCAACAAGCTTAATAGCGCGTGTGAGATACGCGTGTTGTCGAAGGCGATCGAGAATCGTGCCGAACTTGTAGCGCGTTGTTTCAAAAATGGAGGCGTCGGCTTTGAACGTGATTTTGGTGCCTGTGCCTTTGGCGCTTCCGGTTGCTTTCACGCGCCCTGTGGGTTTTCCGACTTTATACGTTTGTTCCCACGTTTTCCCCTCTCGACGCACTTCGGCGCGTAATTCGGTCGAAAGGGCGTTCACGACAGATACGCCAACGCCATGCAACCCTCCTGACACCTTATATCCGGATGCTTCGCCGCCGAATTTGCCCCCTGCGTGCAACTTCGTAAGTACAAGCTCAAGCGCCGATACTTTGTATTGCGGATGCAAATCAACCGGAATGCCGCGTCCGTTATCTTCGACACTGACCCAATCGTCGGGCAATAAACGCACCGTAACGGTATTGGCGTGGCCAGCCATGGCCTCATCGATCGCGTTGTCGACGACCTCCCAAACCAAATGATGCAACCCTGACTCGCTTGTCGAGCCAATGTACATGCCCGGGCGCTTGCGCACCGGTTCCAACCCTTCAAGCACCTGGATTTGCGAGGCGCTGTAGGAGGATGCAGCTGCGCGTTTTTTGCTTGGTTTTTTTGGAGATGATTTTGTCGACATAAAAAAGCACAGATAGTTTACCAGTTCTGACTGTCTCCGGCAAGATGTTATACTGTTGCTTATGGGAATTTTTTCGTCAAAAAAACCGGTGTCTGTGGCGGCGCCGGATGTGGATCCAAATGACGCGCCAACGCTTGCCGCCGAGTCACGCAAAACGCAAAAGGAGTTTGATCGGGCGATTTGGTGGGTAGAACACCGCGATGCCGTCAAGCGCGTGGGCATTGGGGTGCTTATTGCGCTCGAAATATTGGTTGGGCTTATCGGACTGTGGCAATTTGTTGATTACTACGTGTTCGACTATGTGGAAGAGCAGCGCTTAATCGATTCGCTCCTTGCGTCTCCCGAACAACTCTACACGCTTGCCCGCGAGCAGGCGCCGCTCGATATCGTAGTTGCGCCTCCGGTGGTGCTTGCATCTGGAAGTGGCTACGACGTGTTGAGTTTTGCCACGAACGAAAACGAGGGATGGGTGGCACGCCTGACGTATCACATGCGTTTGGGCGACGTCCCGCAGAAAACGGAACAGGTCATCTTGCTCCAAGGCGAAAAGGCGCCGCTCGTGCTTTTTGAAGTGGAGGGTGCGCGCCCGCGCAATCCTGACATTGTTGTTGAAAACGTGGAATGGTATCGCATCGACACGACACGCATCCCATTCCCCGTACAGTGGAAAGAGGAGCGCTTGCATGTGGAGGCACAGAATGTCGAGCATGACGATCAATTCCGCATTGGGAGCAAAACGTTTGGCCGCACGACATTTTCACTCGCGAACAAATCGGGCTATGGCTACTACGAGATGGATGTGTTTGTGGTTTTGCGGCGCGGGGGAGCGCCGGTTGCCGTGAATCGCACGGTCGTGTCCGACGTACTTCCACGCGAAGTCCGCCCTATTCAAATCAACTGGTTTGACACAACGCCGCGCGCAACAGACGTGGAGATGTTTCCGCGTGTGAATCTTTTTGATCCATCGGTGTATCGTCCCGAATCCGTTGAGGCATCCGTTGACGTTCGCGACACGTTGCTTGAAAGGCGGTAATGTAGGGAGGTCTCATCTCCATGCGCCTCTTTCGCCAATCGTTTACGCTGTTTGACTGGCCGCTTGCCTTGTCTGTTTTCGTGCTCGTGCTCTTGGGGTTGTCTGCGCAGTATGGGATGACGTTGAGTGTGGGCGCAGAGGGAGTCGTGTCGACATTTACGAAGCAAATTGTGGCGCTTGCGGTTGGCCTTATTGTGGCCATAGGCTTCATTTTGTGGGATGGGCGCCGTCTGCAAAGTTATGCAGGAACGCTCTATGCGTTTGCGGGCGTTTTGCTTGTGGCGGTGCTGTTTTTTGGCGTGAATCGGCGCGGGACGACAGGATGGTTTGATCTAGGGGTCGTGGACGTTCAGCCGGTGGAATTGGCAAAGATCGCGATCGTAATTGCGGTGGCGGCGTTGTTGTCGCGACGGAGACGGCGGCGCGTGGGATGGAAGGAAGTCCTTATCACGGGTGTGCCGGTATGGCTGTACGCAGGGCTCGTGTTTTTGCAGCCGGACTTTGGTTCCGGAGCACTGATGTTGGGCGTGTGGGGCGTTTTGCTTCTGTTGGCAGGCATTGATCGCAAAGTGTTGCTTGCCCTTCTGGGGGTCGGCGCTTTACTTGCGCTCACAGGATGGTTTGTCTTTTTTGAAGATTTTCAACGCGAGCGCATCATGACATTTCTCCAACCGGACCGTGACGCGTTGGGCGTGGGGTACAACGTGACGCAAGCGCGTATCGCGATTGGTTCCGGCCGGCTTTCGGGGCGTGGGCTTGGATTTGGTTCGCAAAGCCAACTCCAATTTTTACCGGAAGCACAAACGGACTTTATTTTTGCGGCGATTGCCGAAGAGTTGGGCTTTGTCGGTATTCTTCTTGTGCTTGGCGCCTTTCTTTTGTATGGTTGGCGGCTCAAACGGCTTGTTGCGCGGGCACATGACGACTTTACGGCGTTGTTGTATGTGGGGCTTGGGACGCTCATGCTCACGCAAATGCTAGTGAACATCGGGATGAACTTGGGACTCCTGCCGGTTACGGGACTCCCGCTTCCGTATGTGAGCTACGGAGGGAGCGCGCTTGTGGCGGCGATGGGCGTCTTTGGGATCTTGGAGAGTCTCGCGCTCCGCTCCCAGGGCGCGTCTGTGCATAACATGCACGACACGCTGTTGCGGAACCTAAAATAGGATTATACTAAATGCATTGAGCCGTGGTTTTGACCCCCATATGCCACACTCTTCTTCCTCACAACAGAGATTTCTTGAAGGACTGCGTTTCATGAACGTATGTCCGTTTTGCGCCACCAAAGAGGCGCCTACGACGTCCCATGTGATCGAGTCGTCAAAGGACGCGCACACGGTACATGTGACGTGCGAGAAATGCGGGCAGTCGGTGTTGGTACTCATTCGTGTGAGCCAGTTGGGGGTGCACTGTGTGGGGATCATCACGGATCTCAAGGTGGAGGACGCGGGTGTGCTTTTGCATAGTTCTGTTGTGAATGTGGATGACGTGTTTTCGACGCACGAGGCGCTCAATCGCGAGGATTTCTTGGAAGGCGTACGAGAGGGGCTTACCGTGTCGGGAGTGGCGTCCGAGCACGGCACGAGTCGGTAGGGCCCAAGCAAAACAGCTCGTTTTCTTGACATAAAAGATCCCGTGGGGCATAATCGCCCCACATTGTTTTTTAGAGTGAAAGGGTTTTTCTATGAAGATGAACGCACGTGTTCGAACAGCACATGAATCTGTTGCCGCATTGCGAGCGCAGGGGGAAATTCCTGCGGTTATTTACGGTGGCGGTCGAAAGGAATCAACATCGCTGACGCTCAACGGCGGCGAATTTATGCGTTTGAAAAAGATTACGTCCGAAAGCACCCTGTTTGACGTTGAGATTGACGGCGAGACGGTGAAGGCGCTTTTGGGCGAGGTGCAATACCACCCATTGTCGGACGACGTGTTGCATGTGGACTTTCGGCAAGTGAACTTGGCGGAACCGATTGAGGCGTCTGTGCCGATTCATCTTGTGGGTGAAGCGCCAGCATTGAAGTTGGGTGGCATGCTTGTGCAAAACCGAAGCGCCATCACGGTGAAGGCGCTTCCGGACGCATTGCCGCACATCATTGACGTGGATATTTCTGGTTTGGTTGAAGTGAAACAAGGTGTGCGCGTGGGGCAACTTGTATTGGGGCCGGGCGTGGAAGCGATGGAGGATGCGAGCGTCTCGGTCGTGGTTATCCGACCGCCGAGAGCGGTTGAGGAAGAGACGACGGTGGATGCGGCGGCTGCAACGGCGGCTGCGGCGGCCGTCCCGGTTGTGGGCGAAGCGGAGAAACAGGCAAAGGAAGCAGCGGAAGCACAGGAGAAAGAAAACAAGGAAAAATAAATGGCCACAGAGAAAGTCAGACAACCGAATTGGAGGGACCGGATCACACATTTGTTTGATCCGGTTGTGTATTGGGCGGTGTTTTTGGTGGTTGTGACGGTGGTGGTTGGGTTCTTGACGTTTGAGCGGCGTGCCGGAGATTCTGCTATTGAAGATGCGCGAATCGGTGACGAGGCAGTCACAATGCGACATCCTTTGACGGGCGTAGTGGCACAGAGTTGGGTGCATCCCGCGGTGTACGCCGTTGTTGTGGAAAACTCTGCGGACGCGTGGCCGCAAGATGGCGTGGATAAGGCATTTATGGTGTATGAGGCGCCGGTGGAGGGAGACATCACGCGATGGCTCGCGCTGTTTGCGGAGGACACGGACGTGGATGAGATTGGCCCCGTGCGCAGTGTACGTCCGTATTTTGTAGAGTGGGCGCTTGAGTGGGACGCACTGTTGGCACATGTGGGCGGAAGTCCCGAAGCGCTCGATTTGGTGAAGACAACGCATGCGCGCGATCTCAACGAATTTTGGAATACGTCGAGCTTCTGGCGTTCTCGTCGTCGCGCGGCGCCGCATAACGTAT
>CAZDJC010000011.1:6723-12446 GCA_964505655.1 uncultured Gammaproteobacteria bacterium | reverse complement strand
GTTGGGATTGCTCGGCATCATCTTCTTTTTCTTTATCGTGTGTGCTGGGTTTATTTGGATGACGGCTGCGTGCGACTCCGGAAAGATCGACAAAGCAAAGCAAATGTTGATTCAGGGAACGATCGGTATGGTGATTGTGTTGGCCGCCTACGCGATCTCCAACTTTGCGGTTTCCCAGCTTTTGACGGCAACGCAAGCGCCGTGATGCTTGAAGGGTTTTCAGCAAGACCCTCGCGGCTTTCTGCGGGGGTCTTTGTTATTGTCATCGTAAATATGTATCAAAAGAGCTGTCATTGCAAGGAATGGAAATGAGGAGTTGGATATTGGAGATTAGTATCAAAGACAAGCATGGTCATTGCGAGGGAGTCCTACGACCGAAGCAATCTCCTTCCTGGTTAAGATTGCTTCGTCGCTACGGCACTATGAGAAATGAAACACGGCCAGGAGAGACCTCCGGGCCGTGCTGATTGAGGTTATTTATCCTCGGTGTGCCGGGAAGCATCACCGAGTTCCCGGCGTCGCGGCTACCCTCCTTCGCTCGCTTGGGCGAGCTACGGAGGGCCTACGGCAGCGGCGCGATCCGGAGCAGTAGCTCCTTCACGGCCTCCACGTGGCCGCCGGCATCGATGACGCCAGCGTCCGTGAACATTCGCCCGAAGGGGTGTGCCGCGTGGTAGCCGTCGATCGTGGCGACGCCCTTGAAGCGGAGCCCCGTTGCGGAGAACGGGTCTCCCTCGAAGGCAACGACGCGGATCACCGTGTAGGACGGCTGATCGGGCACGATGTAGCCCGTGCTCCCGGGGGGGAGCAAATGGAACGCCGTCGTGGCCTCCCCGATCCGGACCCGCATGGGGTACGGGTGCTGGCCATCCATGGAGACGCTCGGCAGCTCGTTGCCGAGCAGGACGAGGAGCCATGAGCGGCACGTCCCAGATCCGTTGCAGCGGATCTGGATCGTGTCCTCCCGGGCAGTCATGGGCGGAAGCCGGTCCACGTACATGACGGCGCCCGTACGCGGCATGACTTGGGACGGCGACATGATCGCCGCCGCGAGTCGAGGCGCCGAGTAGCTCTGTGCGAGCTCCGCCTCGGGGTTCCACGTCTCCCGCTCTTCGAGACGATTCGACGCCTCGCGAGCGATGGCGAGAGCCTCCTGCTCCCGCCGCTCCGCTGCCTCTGCGCGACGCCGAAGCGCCGCGGTCTCGTCGGACTCCGCCGAGACTTGTCCGTCGAAGCGATTCGAGTTGATGTACGCGTCGAAGGCCGCGTCCCGCCCGGGCACCCCCATCATGGTGGCGCAGCCGCTCATCAGGATGGCCGCGAACAGGGCGGCGGCCAACGCCCGCAGGATCGTCATCACGTCTTGTCTCCATTCGCGTTGGGCTTGTCCTCGAGCTTCTTGACCTTCTTCTCGAGCTTCTCGACACGCAAGGCGATTGCGGTGATCGAGCTCACGAGCATGATCGTGATGAACACCTGAAGCATGGGGTTCATTTCTCGTCCTCCTCGTCGTTGGAATTGTTCTCGCCGTTGTCCTTTCCATCGGTTGCGGCACGCTCCTGCTCGACCGCCTCGAGGCGCTCGAGCAAGTCGCGATCACGGGAGAGCGCGCGGTTGTTGACCGAACGCATCTCGCGCGCCGCATGGTCGAGCCGGCCGTGTGCGGCGCCGGCCTTGCCATTCGCCTCGTCCGCCTTGGCTTGCGCCGCCTTCACGCGCACCGAGAGCTCGCGGTCTCCTTCTGCCCGCGCCGACGCTTCCGCGCCGACGTCCTCGCGCAGTCCGCGGATTGCCGCGTTCTGCGAGAAGTCCTGACGTGCGCCTTCCGCGAGATGGACCTCGATCATCGAGTCGCGCGCCACCGAGTGGAGCGACTGGAGACCGAGACCGTACGTGCTGAAGCCGTAGCCCGCGGGGTTGAGGTACTGCTCGCACTTCCAGCCGGGGAATCCCCGGTCGAGGCACTCGAAGTACCGCGCCGCGGACTCGTCGCGCAGAGCGAGATCGCGCCGCCAGTAGTCTGCCTCCACGTTGCCGCGTTGGTACGCGGTGTACGTGGCTGCCGTGTCGTACGGCGTGCCCGCGAGTGCCCAGCATCCCGCCGTCGAGGCGAAGACCGTCACGGCGATGAGGCACGCCGCCAGCCGCCCGATGTTCTTCATCGCCGCTGCCCTTTCCTTGTTTGTGTTGTACATCGCGACGCATGATTGCGTTTCGCGAACGTTTTCCAAAGCTGATTTAACACATTTTGGCGACAAAGTCAAGCCGCCGCAACCGCTTGACACCCGTGCTCATTCCTGCAAAACTTCCCGTGCTCATTACAAGGCACCCCGTGACAACACCAAAAACCGTTTTACAGCAGCTAACGAACGCATCGGGTGATTGCCCTAATTCTCCAAAGTCAACGCGAGTCGAATGGATAAGCACTCTTATGAAATCAGATGCCTTTGGACCCCCTGCAAGGTACTTTGCGCAGTTTCAACGACCCGCCGACCCAATTGTCGGTTTTCGCAAAACACCCTGGGGGTTTGAAATCACATCGATCGATCTAGACGCTACCGTAAAAAAGCAGCTGTTCCTACCGCCAGAGATCGTCAACTTCCTTTCGGAGCCGTATACAGATAAAGGAACAGATTGGCCCGCCGGAAAATCTATCCTGCGTGTGCTCACCGAGGCACTCCATTCCGATAGACTCAAGACCGTGCGAGACTCGCTTGTAGAGCTCCCACTAAACAGACTGGGGGTGAAGGCCGTTGTAGTAGCGACAACCACCCCAAACATGATGAAGGGATACTACTTCACTACAGCGCTACGACTGCAATCTGGCCTCATCATGTACTTCGTCATGCACCCCGAAAGCGGCATGTTGCACTTGGGCACCACAACTGCGCCCATCGTCTTGAATCGATCGCGGTCCGTTCATGCACTTGATGTGCCGCCGATCCACGGTGATTACATCACAACGCCCGAACTCATTCGGCGCGCAACGTGGATCGTGCTCGATCCCGATCTCGTTACATGGCTTGCGTCCTTCAGTAACACATAGCATGTACCCCCGCACACTCGCGGGGGTCGCTTTTTAAGACAACCGTATCGTACGTCAAGCGCGCAACCCTTTCTTCGCTCCGCTATGCGGAGCTACGAAGGGTTATCTCCTTTTTGTGGACTACGTCCACGCAATGAAATGGGGATAAAAAACTCACCCCGGGCGCGAATGCCCGGGGCGAAAGAAAAACACTAGAAATTGCCGACCTCTTGGTCCGACCACGGATCGCTCGACGTCTCATTGGACGACGGCTCTTCCTCCGCGGCTTTGTGCGACCCCGACTCTGCAGGTTCGCTGACGCCCACGGCACGTTGCATGTGCGCGGGCACAATGAGGATCGGCGTCTCACGCGCAGGGATAAGCTTCATGAGCCCCCACACGGCAAGCGACAGCATGATGATGCCAACGCCCGCCCACATCCGTTGCTTCATGGACATGGTGATGATGCGCGTGCCGTACCCAAAGAGGGATGCGAGCAGCACGATCGATGCCACCAGAACCGGCAGCGACATGTAGAGCATGGCGCCGAGGTTTTTCATCCCCGCGATGAACAGCTCGTTGAACTGTCGTGTCGTGTCCCAGTCGTAGTAGACCGAGGCATTCGCGACCGAGATGAGCGAGGTCACAAAGATGAGCGGGAAGCCCACCATCGTTCCCAACATCATCTTGCGGTTCAGGTCTTCGTCCTTGACAAAGTGCGCCGCAACCGCAACGACCGCCGACACGCCGCCGATCCCAAGCGCCGCCGTAAGCGCAAGCGCATTGGGGCCGACGATCATGCTCGACATCATGAGGAACATGGGGAGTCCGAGCGACGCGTAGGCTACGCGCCACCGGATATCCCGCAAGTTCTGGACGGATTGACCGTCCGTCGTAAGCGTCATTGGCTCCTCGCGGAAGAGGTTCAGCACCTCGTTGACAAGGAGGAGTGGCGTGCCCACAAGTAGCCGACCGACGTCGATCGCAAGGGGTGCGTAGATGATATGCGCGATGAACGCAAGCATCCCTGCAAACGCTCCCACGGACGCAATCACCATCCCGCCAACGGGACTCCATGATCCAACGCCCACCATGACGAGGGCGCAAAGCGCAAAGACGGTCATCGTGACCACCTCCACGCCCACCCACTTCTTAACAAGACCGGCCAAGAGTTCCGTAAGCCACTCGAACTTCATGCGAATGTTGCCTTCACGGAAGCTCCAGTCGGGCGTCGGGTTCAGCCACTTGAACCATCCCTTATTGGGCGTGCGTTGCGGCGCTTCGTAGCGCGTTGCCGCGCCAAGCGCCGGCCGAACGTCCTCGCGGAACCGATCCCACAACCAGCCCGCGGCACCGAAGGCGGCCTTCCTGGCCTCTCCGACCGTCGCGCGCACCACCATGGAATCGCGGTTCGTCATGGTCGCAGCAACTCCCATGAGCATGCTGTGCGGCCTTGCCGTACCCCGCGCCTGCACCACGGCCTGCGCAAAGTTCCGGAGACGCTCCGACGTGTTGAGCTCGATATCCGTGAGGAGAACGAGGTCCGACGGATCGGGACTCGTGGCCATGATGTAGATGCCTTCGTTCACAAGGCGCATGATGCGCTCTTGTTCCTCGACGCCACCGAGTTCTGCCATTGCTCGCGCGTTGAAGTTGATGGGATTGGCGTTAACGTCTCGGACAATTTCCGCACGAACGTCATACCAAGAGGCAGCTTCCGTCGCCGCATCTCTTGCCGCGCTTCGCACAGCGTCGTCTGTTGGTCCGGGACCCATCGTCTTCAACTTCTCACTCAACTTGTGCCAGAACTGCTCCCATGTTTCTGCGGCAAGCGTCGCCTGTGTGACTCCGAGCGGTCGCAAAAGTGTTTGAACGCTCGACTTCGTAAACGGGCCTACCAAAAAGGCAATCTCGCCCGCCGCCTTGAGCGTCCCTGTGGGCAAGCGGTCGACGTTCGCCTTGAGGCGAGCGCCAACATTACTTGCGCCTGATCTGCCGATTTCCTGCACAAACAGCTCTGCCAAATTTTTTAGAGCATTTTGTATCACTTGAGGAATTTCTATTGCCATGTTTCGCCTGTCACCAAACGAGACGCCGACGTTTGTTTTCATGTCAGCGCACCATTTAGTAACAGGCAATTTGTAAAGACCTGCCGTGCTAAGATTTAGCTTAACACAGCTCCCGACGCTATCAAAAAAATCGCCGACTGTCAAGTTGGCACCCTCTCTTGTTCATCTGATTTTGTTGTTATACTCTCATCACCTATGCAGGTTTTGATTGTGGGAGGCGGTGTGTGTGGAACATCTGCCGCGGAAACATTGCGGAAGCTCTTACCAGAGTGCACCATCACCATCATCGGCGACGAGCCGTATCCTTTATATTCTCGCGTATTGCTCCCGCATTACGTTTGCGGAAGAGTCCCGCGTGAACGTGTTTTTTTAAAAACGCCTGCGTGGTACGAAACGGAACGTATCGAACTCATCTCTGACACCGTCGCCGCTCTCAACGTTCAGAAAAAAACTGTTCAAACAACAGCCGGGCGCACATACCATTACGACAAGCTCCTGATCGCGGGCGGCGGCACTCTGAAAGCGCTTCCGTTTTCGGAAGACCCACGCGCGCACCATTTCCAAACCGTGGACGACGCCGACCGGATTTACGCCATGCTCGCAAGTCGCCAAGCCGCGCCAAAAACCGA
>CAZDJC010000011.1:0-6623 GCA_964505655.1 uncultured Gammaproteobacteria bacterium | reverse complement strand
ACGCCGACCGGATTTACGCCATGCTCGCAAGTCGCCAAGCCGCGCCAAAAACCGAGGCGCACGTTTTTGGAGGAGGATTCATCGCCATGGAGTTTTTGAATTTATTTGTGCCTCGCGGGTTCGAAACACATGTCCATCTTCGCAGTGACCAATTTTTCTACCGAAGTTTCAGCGCGGCCGCCTCGCGCCTTTTGCAAGCACACTTCGAAAGCAAAGGCGTCATCGTGCATACACACAACACACTCGAGAAACTCCCAGATTCCGCAGATGTCGCGGGCATCGGCGTCGGACTCTCTTCACAGTTCCCGTGGGTCATCGCCGCGAAGATTGATGTGGGCCATGGCATTTGTGTCAACGAGTTTCTCGAGACAAACGTGCCGGATATTTACGCCGCGGGCGATTGCGCCGAGTATCAAGATGTCGTCGTAAACCGGCGCGTGCATATTGGTAACTGGATGAACGCGCAGATGCAAGGACGACACGTAGCAAGCGTGATCGCGGGCAACCGAACGCCGTATCGCCTCGTAAGTTCCTACTCAACCCACGCGCTTGGCGTAAACATCATCGCCATTGGCGATGCGATCCGCGAGGCGGCAGATCAGATAATCGAGCAGCACGTTGACGAGGGTGGACATATTGATTACTTCGTGCGCAATAACGTCCTCGTGGGCGCCGTGCTTGTCAATACAAACACGGCCCGCGCAGAAATCACCAAAAATATCGGACGGCCGTTTTCCCTATGACGACAAGCACGACAAACAAAGAGACATGCCCCGCAAATTTCAAAACGATTTCGCGTCCATGGTGCGACCAAATCATTTATGACACAGCAGGCAATTTTCAGGTAAAACGCATTACCGTCAAGGCCGGCATGCGCAGTTCGTACCAAACGCATGCAAGACGCAATGAATATTGGGTCGTCGTGACAGGTCTTTGCCGCTTTGTGCTCGACGGCATCGAGCACGTTTGTGGCCCGGGAGAAACGGCAAACGCACACGCTGGAGTGAAGCATCGCTTCGGCAGCGCAAACGCAGAACCGATGACGCTCATTGAAATACAATCAGGTGATTATTTTGGCGAAGATGACATCGTCCGCTACGAAGATGATTTTGGACGCGTATAGAAACGCGTGTAACAGCTAGAACTCCGGGAATAACTGCTTCCCGCTTTCATCAAACAAGAAGATGGCGAGCGTCGGACACGACTGCGCCGCAAGGAGAATCTGTTCGTACTGCTCCTGCGTCACCTCGAGCCACCGTTCATACGTTTCCGTTTGACAATCTTCCGGATCCAACACAATCGCCTTGTTTTCGGCATTCAACTGAAACACGTCAGGTTTGATTGTCACGCACGACGCCGCCCCAATACACAAGTCTTCATCCACTTTTATCCGAATCTTCATACGCCGCCGAAGTACTTCTCCTTGTAAAAGCGGATGAGCTCTTCAACCGCCGGTAGACATCCGGGATTCCCGATGCCCACTTTCGTTCTTTGCTGAACCGCTTCGAGCGTCTGCGCGCCGTCCAGCACCGCTTCTTCAATGTCCTTGTCCATCACCTTTGAAACAGGATCAATAATACGGCTCGCTTCCACCTGAATTTTTTCGAGTTTCCCCGCGCGTCGGTAGTAGTCATTGATCGCATCGCGCAACGCCTTATCGCACAACACCGAGCAGTGGAACTTTCTCTGCGGCAACCCTCCCAACCGCTCCATAATGTTTTGCGGTTTGAGTTTACGCGCCTCATCAAGTGTCATGCCGCCGTTTTCTGTGACCATCACGCTCGCCATCGACGTGGACGCAATCGCCGATCCACATCCAAACGTCTTCCAACGAAACTCTTTGATGCGCTCTGTGTCGGCGTCAACATTCATCCACACGCGCAACTCGTCCCCGCATGCAGGCGAGCCAACTTTCCCTATCGCGTTAAATGATTCCGGTGCAATTTCATCCATCACAAAATTCTTGGGATGAAAAAAGTGCTCCTTGACGATGTCGGAATAAAACCACGACTCGCTCCCGTCACGCGTCGAGACGTCGCCTTGTCGGCCGGTTATTTTTTTCGCGGATGAATTTGGCATGGAAAATCGGTTTCAAAGTATTTTGCATCAACACGCACAGGACTGATGCTACGGAGTTTTTCTACAAGCGCCGGCAATGTTTCCAACACGTAGCGAATGTCGCCCTCGGTTATTGAACGCCCGAGCGTAAAACGCAACGATCCATGCGCCACTTCGTATGGCATCCCCAAGGCCAAAATAACGTGGCTTGGATCCAAAGACGCGCTCGTGCATGCGCTACCCGTCGAAGCATACACTCCATGCGCGTCAAGATACAGCAAAAGGGCTTCGCCTTCCAGATCGAGAAACGAGATGTTGACATTAGACGCAACGCGTTCCGTCCAATCTCCATTCAAACGCGTCTTTGGGATGGAAGACAAAATACCTTGTGCTAACATGATTTGGAGCGGTTCAAGATGGGCTATGTCTGCATCACGCCGTTCTTCCACAAGCTCGAGCGCCTTTTGCAACCCCACAATCCCCGCAACGTTTTCCGTGCCTGGACGCAGCGCTTTCTCCTGCGCTCCACCAAACAAAAGCGGTTGTAATTTTATGCCGCGCTTCACGTACAACAAGCCGACCCCTTTCGGACCATAAACTTTTGAGCCGTTCAGCGTGAGCAAATCCACATGCAACTTTGCAATGTTCAGTGGGAGGTAGAGCGCCGCTTGGCACGCGTCCGTGTGAAATGCAATGTGCGGCCACGTTCCATCCTTGCGTCGTTTTTCAATTTCGCACCCAATGTCTTCAACCGGTTGGATCGTTCCGATTTCGTTGTTCACGAGCATCACGGACACAATCGTGGTGTCGGGACGCACGGCCGCAAGAACTTTTTTTGCGTCGACGATGCCATTGCCTTCAACGGGAACCACCGTCAATTCAAATCCTTCTTTGCGTGCCAAATGCTCCATGGCTTCAAGAACCGCGTGGTGCTCAATGTTTGTCGTAACGATGTGACGGCCTTTGTCCTTGTGTGCGCGAGCGTATCCAAGCACCGCAAGATTGTCGCTCTCCGTTCCACTCCCTGTAAAAATAATTTCATCCGAACGAGCGCCGAGCCATTTGGCAATCCACTCGCGTGCACAATCCACGGCGTCCTTCGCCCGTTTTCCAACTGAATGAAAACTCCCCGGATTCCCGTAATCCGCTCCCAAAAAAGGCGACATGACCTCCACAACTTCAGGATCGATAGGTGTCGTTGCCGCATGATCAAGATAAATGCTTCGACGTTTTGACATGCTGCCAACTATAACAACAAAACATGTAAAGTCAAGAAATCGTCATCAAATGGAATTGATGTGCTATGATGTATTTATGAGGAAATCCACGACACAAAAGCCACGCGCCAAACTCAAGCAACGCGAACAGCTCGAGAGACTTGTTGCAAAAGAAGCGAAACGTGTCGCACGAGAGTATAAAGACGTCTTTCAGCGTCTTGAAGAATATGACCGAACCTGACATTCGGTATATTGATGTTGAGCTCATGAGAAAGATGTGTCACCCAATTGCGGTGGCGCTTTTTGGAAAAGACAGAGAACCGATGGGTTCATTCGAGAGTCATAACACTGCACTTCTCGAATCAGCTCTCAATAATCCTCGCCAAACATTTGGAGGTCGTGACCTCTATCAAACCATTGAAAACAAGGCAGCGATTTTATACTACTCACTCATCAAGAATCATCCCTTTCCAAACGGAAATAAGCGCGTGGCAACTGCGACGATGTTTGTTTTTCTATCGGTGAATAACAGTGCTCCTGATAATTCAGTGTCTATGGAAAATATCGATTACCTTACAGGGCTAGCTATTCGAGTCGCCAAATCAAGCGGTTCACAAGAAAAAGATACATTGCTTAGCGAAATTGCTGATTGGTTGAGAAAGAATGGCAGTTGACATGCGCAACAAAATTTGGTATCCTCCGGCTCGGTGAAACCATGAGAAATGGCCTTCCAATGATCCTTGCTGTTGCTATCTTTGTTGTGGGATTTGCTACGTTCCTGTTGTCGCCATGGCATGCATTGTTCCAAGACAATACGGGCGAGGACTTCGCCATTTTGCACGATCTTGCGCTGGACAGTTCGGCAGAATCGCCGCTTGGATGCACGACGGGAGACAATCCCTGCTACGTGCTCGCCCAGCCGTTTGCGGCTGGATGGTGGCTCCATATTTTCCACTACGACAATCAGCAGCGTGAGGGAATCGTGTACCAGATGGCCAGAAACGGCGCTGGCGGGTTCATTGTGCAAGAGGGACCCGAGGCACTCATCAAGGCCCATGCGGGGCCGTTCCACACGATTGACGCGAAAATGGAAAACATGAAGACCATCGCATTCCTGCAAGGATGCACGATGGCCGACCCAATGGGGTTCAATACCCACATTCAAAACGGGTCGAGTGAGTGCCAACTAACTTTTGTTGGCGACAATTCGTTCAAGCTGACTCCTGTGCCTTTGCGCGCGCCCCTCAACTAGGGCGTGCTTTCTATTTCAAAAACCTTATCGCGGCCCGACGCACCGCGCACAAGCCGAACGTGCGACTTTGCCACTCCCATTTCTTTTGCCAGCATCGCAATCACCGCTTCGTTGGCTTTGCCATCTACGGGGACTGCGCTCACGCGCACCTTCCACACGTCACCTTTGGATACAATTTCATTACGCCCTGCGCGTGTCGTGACGCGAACGCGCACCCTCATACCGTTCGTGCTTTTTTTAAAAACTGAACATCGCTTTCGATCTTCGCATCGTGCGGTGTTTCCAAAATCAAGTCGAGATGTTTGAGCTTTGGATGCCGCACAAATGCCTTGACTCCCGCCTCTCCAATGTATCCGTCGCCAATATGTTCATGGCGATCTTTGTGTCCGCCCAATTCCACTTTTGAGTCGTTCAAGTGGCTCATCACGAGGCGCGAAAGTCCGATGCAGTCGTCGAATTGCTTCACAGCGCGCTCCACCGCGGCCTTCGTGCGCAAATCATATCCGCTCGCAAACGCGTGCTGTGTGTCAAAACAAACGCCGATGTCTTGCCCCTGTTTCGCCCCGACAAGCATCCGCTCGATCTCCTCAAACGTGTCTCCCATCGTATCCCCCGCTCCCGCTGAAATTTCAATCAAGAGCTGGCACGACCCATCATATCCATCCATGATGGCGTCAATAGTCTCAATCACGTACTGAAGCCCCAATGCTGCGCCCACGTCTTTGGCGGACCCCGGGTGGAACATCACGGCGCGACATCCCAAAAGCGATCCGCGTTCCAATTCTTCTCGAATGATGCGCGCGGAATTTTTGCGCACCGCTTTTTTCCCCGACGCAAGGTTTACAAAGTACGGTGAGTGGATGTAGGCGCGTTCAATACCGTGTTCCTTCATCGCGCGACGAAAATGCGCCGCGTCATCTTGCGTAAGTTTGGGCGCGGCGCCCCCCATGGGCGGGCGCGTAAACATTTGCAACACTTCGCAGCCGATGGCGGCTGCGTTTTTTGGCGCGTTCCATACGCCTCCTGCGGCAGAAACATGAGCCCCGATGAACATAGAAATTATTTGGGCGCCACAACGCGCACCGGTTTTTTTCCGGGTGCATGCACATACAACGCGCCGTCTAAACCCAACACATACGCCCCGTGCTCCGCCTGCAATTCCGTCACTCCCATCATGTCGCGCCAGGATGTGAGCTGATCACGAAGCGCCACATTGAACGCTGCGTCTCCTCCAAACGTCTCGCGCCAATCCAACAATGCTTTCGTAGCCTGTTTTTTGTCCGCGCGCGCCTCAAGCACATGCGCCGCATGCTCTCCCATCTTTTCCATCGCCTCCTCTTTCCACGGATCGCGAATCGGAGGAACCTCGTTTGGCGGTTCTCCTGCCGGCTCAATCACAGCCGCATGCTCATCCGCATCGGACACAACCGTTGTTTCTGCCGGCGCTTCGGAAGACTCCATACCCGTTGCCATGATTCTCCCTTTGATAATCATCGTTGCTTCGCCGCCGTCCACAACCATAACTGACCCATCCGCCAAGTGCTGCCAAATACCGCTCTCGCCCAAGTCCACGCTCGCGCCAAGCTCTGTACGCTTCTCTACTTCGTGCGCGAGAACGCTCGTCCACGTTGGCGGATGATCTGCGATGCTTAACAAGAATTTGGCTTTCGCGGCCACGCTTGGCGATGGTGCGCGAAACAATTCGTCAAGCGTTTCGCGATACTCCTTCGCGTCGCCTTCCTTCATACCAAAGGATTCCATCACATGCTTTACGTCCGGTGAAACGGCTTGTTTTTCAAAACGAGACATGCGTCCATGCGTTTCTCCTTCGTGCGCACTCGCAGATGCGGCGCCAAACGCAAGCCCCGCCACCGCGCCCGCGGCGCGTTTTCCGAGACGCTTCCACGAGGAAGGCACCGCCGACTTTGAAGATTCTGAATTGTTTGAGGACATGGCGATATTGTAGCAAACTCCCCACGCACAAGCGAAGACACGTCGTTCGCAAACGACGTGTCGAAGTACCTGTTGTTGGACGAGACTTGAGCTCATCTCAAAAATACTTCATGGCTCATGTTGAATCAGTTTTGGCTGCAAAA